>NZ_JAAAHR010000052.1:0-49614 GCF_009908215.1 Nonomuraea sp. K271
GCGGGGTGGGCTTCGCCGCGCTGGCGTTCCTGCACGCCGAGTCGCGGCCCGGCATCGACTACCTGCTCGGCCTGCTCGGGTTCGGCGAACTGGCGCGCGACGCGCGGCTGGTGATCACGGGCGAGGGGTCGCTGGACGAGCAGTCGCTGCGGGGCAAGGCGCCGATCGGCGTGGCCCAGGCCGCCGCCGAAGCCCGGGTGCCCGTCGTGGCCGTCTGCGGCCGCCGTACCCTCTCCGACGCCGAACTGAAGGCGGCGGGCATCGAGACCGCCTACGCCCTGACCGATCTGGAGCCCGACGAGACCCGCTGCATGGCCGAGGCGGGCCCGCTGCTCGAACGCCTCGCCGCCCGGCTGGCCGCCGACCGCGGGCTCCGAGGAGGTGCCGAATGAGCTTCGACCTCGTCGTACGATCGCGCAGGACCGTCACACCCGAGGGCGTGCGGCCCGCGGCGGTGGCCGTGCGCGGGGAGAAGATCGCCGCCCTGTACGACCACGCGGCGCCCCTCGACGCCGCCGAGGACGTCGACCTGCGCGACCTGGCCCTGCTCCCCGGCCTGGTCGACACGCACGTGCACGTCAACGAGCCGGGACGGGCGCACTGGGAGGGGTTCGCCTCGGCGACCCTGGCGGCCGCCGCCGGAGGCGTCACCACGATCGTCGACATGCCGCTCAACTCGCTCCCGCCCACCGTCGACGTCGCGGCCCTCGAGGCCAAGCTCCGTGTCGCCGCCGGCCAGTGCCAGGTGGACGTCGCGTTCTGGGGCGGTGCCGTGCCGGGCAACGTCAAGGAGCTGGCGCCGCTGCTGGAGCGCGGGGTGTGCGGCTTCAAGTGCTTCATGTCGCCGTCGGGCGTGGAGGAGTTCCCGCCGCTCGGCCTCTCCGAGGCGCGGCAGGCGCTGGAGGAGATCGCGGGTCTCGGCGGGGTGATGGTGGTGCACGCCGAGGACCCGGCGCTGCTCGGTGAGCCGTCCGGGCCGACCTACCGGGAGTTCCTCGACTCGCGGCCGGAGCAGGCCGAGCGCAGCGCGGTCGAGCAGGTCGTCCGGCTGGCCGGGGAGACAGGGGCGAGGGTGCACGTCCTGCACGTCTCCAGCGCCTCCTGCCTCGACGTCCTGGAGCAGGCCCGGGCCCGGGGCGTGGCCGTCACGGCGGAGACCTGCCCGCACTACCTGACGCTGGCCGCCGAGGAGGTGCCCGAGGGGGAGACGGCGTACAAGTGCTGCCCGCCCATCCGGCCGGAGGCCAACCGCGACCTGCTCTGGGACGGCCTGGGGAGGGGCGTGCTGAGCTGCGTCGTGTCCGACCACTCGCCGTCGCCGGCCGCGCTGAAGGTGCCCGACTTCGCCGCCGCCTGGGGCGGCGTCGCCTCGCTCCAGCTCGGGTTGCGCGCGGTCTGGACGGAGGCGTCGCGTAGGGGGTACGGGCTGGCGGACGTGGCCCGCTGGATGTCGGCCAACCCCGCCGCCCTGGCCGGCATATCCGGAAAGGGCGGGATAGAACCGGGCAATGACGCCGACCTGGTGGCGTTCGACACGGCCGCCTCCAGTCCGGTCGACGCCGCCGCCCTCCACCACAGGAACCCCGTCACCGCCTACCACGGCCGCACGCTCAAGGGCGCCGTACTGACCACCTGGCTGCGCGGCAGGCCGGTGGACGGCGAACCCTGCGGACGGCTCCTGCTGGAAGGACCGTAAATGTCACACTCCTCCGGCACTCCGTCCCTGCCCGACCTCGCCCTGCGCACGCTCGGCGGCTCCGTGGTGGCGGCGAGCGACGAGTCGTTCGCCGAGAAGGAGAGCCTCATCAGGCCGGGCAGGCCGGGCTTCCAGGCGGGGATCTTCGGCAGCAAGGGGCAGGTGTACGACGGCTGGGAGACCCGGCGCAGGCGCGAGCCCGGACACGACTGGGCCGTCGTCCGGCTGGGCGTGCCCGGCGTGATCCGCGCCGTGGTGATCGATACGGCCTGGTTCACGGGCAACTACCCGCCGTACGCCTCCGTCGACGCCGCCTGCGTCGACGGCCATCCGTCACCGGCCGAGCTGCTCGCCGCCCCGTGGACCGAGATCGTCCCCAAGGCCGGGCTGACGGGCGACGCCGAGCACCACTTCCAGGTCGCCGACCAGGCGCGCTACACCCACGTCCGCCTCAACATCCATCCCGACGGCGGCGTCGCCCGCCTGCGCGTGCACGGCGAGGCCCGCCCCGACCTGTCCGTCTACGACGGCCTCGGCCTCGACCTGGCCGCCCTGGCGAACGGCGCTCTCGTCACCGGCTGCTCCGACGCCTTCTACTCCGCCCCCAACAACGTCATCGCGCCCGGCCTGGCCCGTCACCAGGCGGAGGGCTGGGAGACCGCGCGCCGCAGAGACGGCGGCAACGACTGGCTGGTGATCCGGCTGGCCGGCCGCGGCGTCGTCGAACTGGCCGAGATCGACACCACGAACCTGCTCCACAACGCGCCCGGCGCGGTCGCGCTGACCGGGATCGACGGCGGGCACGAGGTCGAACTGCTGCCCAGGACCAGGCTCCAGCCCGACACCCCGCACCGCTTCAGGCTGCGCCACCCCGGCCCCGTCACCCACGTCAGGGTCGACATCTACCCGGACGGCGGCCTGGCCAGGGTCCGCCTCCACGGCCACCTGGCCTGACCGCACGCGACCCGCGGCGCACGTAGGGTGCGAACGGTGAACGACGTGATCGATCGCCATCGCGCCCGGGTGCGGGCCGCCGACCCCCTCGCCGCCGTCGCGGAGCTCGGCGACGACCTGATCGAGACCGGGAACGCCGTCGGCGCGCCCTCGACCGCCACGGCGGTCCCGGGCGCCCGGTCGGTGCACTGGGGCCCGCCGGTCATTCACACCCTCCGGGCCGCGGTCGCGGGTGACGACCCGGCCGGCGCGCTCGGCCACCTCCTCGACCGCTGGATCTCGGCTCTCGACGCCGAGCCGGGATCCGGGCTCGTGGCGAACTGGCCGAGCCGCGACACCGCGCCCGTCGCGGCGCTGGCCAGGCGGGGGTTCGCGCCGCGTTCCGTGCTCGCCGTCCGCGTCTCCCCCTCCGGCCCAGCCGTCCGCGTCTCCTCCTCCGGCCCCGCCGCGAGCCGACCGTCCGCCTCCGTCCGCCCTGCCGTGGCGGACGACCTGGACACCATGTGCCGGCTCTACCTCGACCTGATCGCCTACGAGGCGCAGTTCGGCTGGATCTCGGTGCTGCCCTCGACGCCCGCCGCCGCGAGGGCCGAGCTGGAGGAGAAACTCGCCCGTGGTGACGGCTGGTGCTGGCTGGCCGAGCAGGACGGCGAGGTCGCCGGCATGCTCTCGGTCCACCACCCTGACCACGCGAGGTCGATCGCGCCCGCCGTGGAGGCGTCGCCCGTGGCGTACGTGGGGTCTTTGTACGCGCGCCCGGGCAGCCGGGGCCGCGGCATCGGCGCCGCACTGGCCGGCCACGCCCACGCCACGGTGGCGGCGGCCGGCGTCGAGACCGTGCTGGTGCACTATGTGGCCCACAACCCGCTGTCAGTGCCGTTCTGGTCCCGCCAGGGATACCGGCCGCTCGTCACGACGTGGGGGCGGTGGGAGGTGCGGGACGATCACTGCCAGAGGAAGACCATGCTGCCCGACGGGCGTTCGCTGTTGGGCAGGGGCCGCTGATATTTCACCACGCCGGCGTTGACCAGCCGCTGCACCCGCACCTGGAAGCCCAGGGCCTGTAACTCGGACCTGGCGTCGCCGAGTTCCTTGCCGAGCACCCCTGGCACGACGCGGAGATGCCGGTCGTCGCGGTCCCCGCCGTCGCGGTCGCCGAACCAGTCCCAGAAGTCCGTCTGGCACCGCGACACCGTGATCATGACGCGCGCGCCGTTGTCGACCTCCGTCTTCGCCTTGGGCTCCTGGGCGATGACCGTGCACGGCTCGGCGTCGTCGTCCACCTCGTTGACCTCAACCTGGAAGCCCTGACCGCTGAGATGGCCGGCGGCCTGGTCCTTCGGCATGCCGCCCACGTCGGGCATGACCAGCCCGGCGCTGACGAAGATGTCGATCTTGGTGCCCTGCTTCACCTTCTCGCCGACCTGCGGCGAGGTGCGGATCACCTTGTCGCGCTCGACCTCCTGGTTGGCCAGGCGCTTGACCGAGTCGACGGTCAGGTCCGCGTCGGCGAGCGCCACGCGGGCGTCGTTCTCGGTCATGCCCGCCACGTTGGGCACGATGACGCGCTTGGGCCCGAGCGAGGGCACCAGTGTGATCGTGCCGCCGTTCTCCAGCTCGCTCTTGGCCGCCGGGTCGGTGCGCAGGACGAGGCCGGCGGCCACCTTCTCGTCGTGTCTGCCGTCGCCCTTGCGGACCACGAGGCCGAGCGCGGCGGCGTCCTTCTCGGCGATCGCCATGTCCTTGCCGACCAGGTCGGGAACGATGACCGGGTCGGGCTGGGAGAAGTACCAGCCGGTCAGCCCGACCGCCACCGCCATCACGGCGGCCAGCGTCACCAGGAACCAGTTGGGCCGGAACCCGCGCCCCTGAGTCACCTCCGTCCGCGGCTGTATCAGCGTGTGGGCGGGAGCGGGCTGCGGGCGCGAGCCCGCGGCGGAGCCGGAGCCCTGCCGGTGGGAGTGAGACGGCACCGGCCCACCCGTGGGCGGGCTGCTCAACCGCGGCAACATCCGGTGCGCGTCGACGGCCGCCACCAGCATCGCGGTGGCGTCGGCGGGACGGTCGGCCGGCTCGCGGGCCGTCGCGTGGGCCACCAGCGTGTCGATCAGCGGCGGCACGTCATGGACGAACGACGACGGCGCGGGCACGGTGTCATGGACGTGCCGGTAGGCCACCGACATCGGCGTCTCGCCGTCGTAGGGCTGCTGCCCGGTCACCAGCTCGAACAGCATGATGCCGGCGGCGTAGACGTCGCTGCGCACGTCGGCCCCGCCCGTGGTGACCTGCTCGGGCGACATGTAGCCGATCGTGCCGATCATCACGCCGGTGCGGGTCTGGTTGGTCGCCTCGATGGCTCTGGCCAGGCCGAAGTCGACGACCTTGACCCGGCCGTCGTCGGTCATGAGCACGTTCTCGGGCTTCACGTCGCGGTGGACCAGGCCCGCCTGGTGGGCGGCGCCGAGTGCGGCCAGCACCGGAATCATGATCTCGAGCGCCTCGCGGGCCGGCAGCCTGCCGCGGTCGCGCAGGATGTCGCGCAGCGTCCGGCCGGGCACGTGTTCCATCGACAGGTAGACCACGTCGGTGTCGGTGCCCTGGTCGAAAACGTGCACTATGTTGGGGTGCGAGAGACTGGCCACCGACTTGGCCTCGCCGATGAACCTCCGGACGAACGCCGGGTCCTCGGCAAGTGAGCGGTGCATGACCTTCAGCGCCACCGTCCGGTCGAGCCGGATGTCCAGCGCGAGGTAGACGGTCGCCATACCGCCCCGGGCGATCCGGCTCTCGATGCGATAGCGCCCATCGAGGAGCCGCCCGACCAGGGGGTCCGCAGTCGTCGTGTCCACCCCGCTGAGTTTACGGGCGTTTTGCCACTGACAGGGCCCGACCGCCCGAAACCGATGCGGAGACGTTCTCGTTAGCCCGTCCCCGTTCCCGGGGGAAGCGGACATAGCCTCACCCGCGTCACGCCCCTGTCTCCCGGCCGCGCGCCCTTGCCCACGGGCCTGTACGGCGCCCGGCACCGCGCCGGTACGTGCCGGAGCGGCCCGCCACCCTTTCTCAGGAGCGGTCCGGGCGTGTCGCGCCACCCCGCCCAGACCACGTGGCGATCGCGGCGGTCGGGTCTCGTCCGGATGCGCAGCCTGGCGGGCGCAGTGGGTGGCCCGCCCGGCGGGTGTGGAGCGTTACGGGGTCATCGGGGACGACGCTTCGGCGTAGCGGCGCCGGGGGATGCGCCCCGCCTGGCGAGCCAGGCGCCCGGCCGCCACGGCGTCCCTCATGGCCGCCGCCATGAGGTCGGGCCGCTGCGCCCGGGTGACCGCCGTGGCCAGAAGGACGGCGTCGCAGCCGAGCTCCATCGCCAGTGCCGCGTCGCTGGCCGTGCCGATGCCCGCGTCGAGGATGACCGGCACGGACGCGGCCTCCACGATCAGTTCGATGTTGTGCGGGTTGCGGATGCCCAGCCCGGACCCGATCGGCGCGCCCAGCGGCATGACGGCCGCGCAGCCCGCCTGCTCCAGGCGCCGCGCCAGCGCCGGATCGTCGCCGATGTACGGCAGCACCACGAACCCGTCGGCCACCAGCCGCTCGGCCGCGTCGAACGTCTCGATGGGGTCGGGCAGCAATGTCCGCTCGTCGGCGATGACCTCCAGCTTGACCCAGGGCGTGCCGAGCGCCTCCCTGGCCAGCCGCGCCGTCAGCACGGCGTCGCCCGCGGTGAAGCAGCCGGCGGTGTTGGGCAGCACCCTGATGTCCCGCCTGCGCAGTACGTCGAGCACGGAGCCGCGGGCCTCCGGGTCGAGCCGCCGCATGGCGACCGTGGTCAGCTCGGTGCCCGACGCGGCCAGCGCCTGGTCGAGCACCTCGAGCGAGGGGGCGCCGCCGGTGCCCATGATGAGCCGGGAGGAGAACTTCTCCCCGGCTATGATCAGATCATCCACCTTGCACCGCCGTCAGGACCTCTACGCGGTCGCTGTCGCTGAGCGCCGTCGTCTCCCAGGCGCTGCGCGTGACCACCTCGTCGTTCACGGCCACGGCCACGCCGGTGGTGGACGCGGTCAGCGTGCTCACGGCCTGCGCCACGGTCGTGCCGTCGGTCACCTCGTGCGCGGCCCCGTTGATCATCACAATCATGAAATATCCCGAAACCTCTCTGGCGAGCACAGCGCCGCCAGCTCGCCCTCTTCACCCAGCAGGATGGCCGTCGTCAACGGGGCCAGCAGTACGCCGCCCCGATGGTGCCCGGTCGCCAGCGTGAGCCCGGGTGTGCCGCTCGGGCCGATGGCGGGCAGGTTGTCCGGAGTCCCCGGCCGCAACCCGGCCACCACGTCGGCGACCTCCAGCTCGGTGACGCCCGGCACCAGCTCCCTGGCGTCGCGCAGCAGCTCGTAGAGCCCGCCCGCCGTCACCCTGGTGTCGAACCCCAGCTCCTCCTGGGTGGCGCCGACGACCAGCTCGCCGTCGCCCCTGGGGACCAGGTAGACGGACGAGCCGTGCACGGTGCCGCGTACGCACCGGCCGAGCAGGGGCTGCGAGGAGCGCAACCGCAGGATCTGCCCCTTCACCGGCCGCACCGGCACCCCGGCCAGCGCGGCGCTCCACGCCCCGGCCGCCAGGATCACCCGCTCTGCCCGCACCTCCCGCGGCACGCCCCCATCGGCCACGCCGGGGGCCTGGACGTCCGGTGGCGTAAGGCGTACCCCTGTGACCTTGCCGTCGTCGCGCAGGAGCTCGCTCACGCGCGCCCTCACCAGCGGGACGCCCCGCCGGTCGAGGGCGGCGAGCAGGGCCGCCGTCACGCGGCGCGGATCCACCCAGGCGTCACCGGGGGCCAGCAGGCCGCCGCGCACGGCGGGGGCCAGCATGGGCTCCAGACGCCGGCACTCGCGCCCGGTCAGGCGTTCGACCGGGAGGTCCAGCTTTTCCATGAACGCGGCCAGCTCGTCCAGCGCCGCCAGGTCGTCGGCGCCGAACGCGACGTCCAGCGTGCCGTCAGTACGGAAGTCGAGCGCGTCCGCCCCCGCGAGCCCGGCGTCCACGGCCAGCTCGGCGGCGAAGGACGGCCAGCGGCGCAGCGCCGTCAGCCCCAGCCGCAGCAGCGGCGCCTCGGTGTAGGTCACCTCGCTGACCGGGGCCAGCATCCCCGCGGCCGCGTGCGACGCCCCGGAGGCGGGCGCCGGGTCGGCCACCGTGACCGGCCGCCCGGAGCGGGCCAGCCGCCAGGCGATCGACAGCCCGACGATCCCTCCGCCTACGATCACGTCCACATGCGCTCCCTTCGCCGGCATGACCCGGATCAGGTGTCTTGCGGTCGAAGGCCCGGTCAAGCCTTCCTCTCAGCCCGGTAACGGCCGGACTCCCGCGCGTCTTTCCCCCACCAGCCTACGGCCTCGGTGTCACGCCGCGGCACGGCCCCCGTTATGGTCATCAACGTGAACCACGTCGTCGTCGTCGGAGCAGGCCTGGCCGGTCTGCGGACCGTGGAGGCGCTGCGCTCGCGGGGCTTCACCGGCCGCGTCACCATGGTCGGCAGGGAACGCCATCGCCCCTACGACCGCCCGCCCCTGTCCAAGGCCGTGTTGTCCGGGGAGGCCGACGACAGCTACATCGGCACCGACCTGGCCGCGCTCGGCGTCGACTTCCGGCCGGGCGTCAGCGCCAAGTCGCTGCGCGCGGGGGTCGTGGAGACGACGGAGGGCGAGTTGGGCTACGACGGCCTGGTCATCGCCACCGGAGCCGACCCGATCAGGCTCCCCGGCGACGGCCCTCAGCACGTGCTGCGCACCCTCGACGACGCCCACGAGGTCAGGGCGATGCTCGTCCCCGGCGCCCGCGTCGCGATCATCGGCGCCGGGTGGATCGGCGCCGAGGTGGCCACCGCCGCGCGCCGGGCCGGGTGCGAGGTGACGGTGGTCGAGGCCGGTCCCGCGCCGCTCGCCACCGCAGTCGGGGCCGAGCTCGGGGCGCGCACCGAGCGGTGGTACGACGGCATCGACCTTCGGCTCGGGGCCATGGTCGACTCCGTCGACGAGGGCGGCGTGCGGCTGGTGGGCGGCGCGTTCGTCGACGCCCACGTGGTCGTCACCGGCATCGGCGTGCGCCCCGCCGTCGAGTGGCTCGCCGACGCCGACATCGACCTGCACAACGGCGTCGTCACCGACGAGCGCCTGCGCGCCTCCCTGCCCGGCGTCGTCGCCGTCGGCGACTGTGCCGCCTGGTGGTCGCGCCGCTGGCAGACCCGGCTCCGCGTCGAACACTGGGACTCCGCGCTCAACGCACCGGAGGTCGCCGCCGCGACCCTGCTCGGCGAGGACGCCGTCTACGATCCCGTGCCGTACTTCTGGTCGGAGCAGTTCGGGCACATGGTGCAGTACGCCGGTCATCACCCGGCCGGCGAACGCCTCCTCTACCGCGGCGACACCGAGGGTAAGTGGTCGGCCGTCTGGCTCACCGCCGACGACGCCCTCGCCGCCGTGCTGGCCGTCGATCGGCCCCGAGATCTGGTCCAGGGGCGCAGAATCATCGCCTCCGGCCAACGCCTCGACGCCAAACGCCTGGTAGATCCCGAAGTGTCCCTACGAGATTGTGTTGTTTGAGCAAGCACGCCATGTGGTAGTTGTGGTTTCGTGACACTTTCTGTTGCACAGATCGACCGGGAGACCGACCAGCTCGTGAACGAGTGGCTCACTCTCCCCGAAGTGGCCTCACGCCTCGACCTTCCGCTGGGGCGGGCCAAGCAACTCCTCAAGGACCACAAACTGCTCGGCGTACGCAGGGGCAGTGGCGGGCCACAGGTGCCCGCGGTGTTCCTCGACGGAAAAGACGTGATGAAGGGCCTGCCCGGCACGCTGACCGTGTTGCAGGACGCCGGCTACGACGACGTCGAGTCGCTGCGCTGGCTCTTCACTCCGGACGAGTCCCTGCCGGGGTCGCCCATCGAGGCGATCCGGGCCGGCCGTCACACAGAGGTCAAGCGGCGTGCCCAAGCCCTCGCTTTCTGAGGCCCGCCTCTATCTCTGCACCGACGGCCGCCGCGACCGCGGCGACCTGGCAGAGTTCCTCGACTCCGTGCTGGCCGGCGGCGTGGACATCATCCAGCTGCGAGAGAAGGGCTTGGAGGCCCGCGAAGAACTCGCGCTCCTCGAAGTCTTCCGCGACGCCTGCGACCGTCACGGCAAACTGCTGGCCGTCAACGACCGGGCGGACATCGCCTACGCCGCCCGCCCCGACGTGCTCCACCTGGGGCAGGACGACCTTCCCTTGACGGTCGCGCGAGAGATACTCGGCGACGACATCGTCATCGGACGGTCCACCCACTCCGCTGCCGAGGCGTCCGCCGCGGCCGTGGACCAGGGCGTCGACTACTTCTGCTGCGGCCCCATCCGGCCCACCCCGACCAAACCCGGCCGCCCGGCGCCCGGCCCGCCGCTGCTGCGGCACGCGGCGGCGCTCGGCACCTCGCGGCCGTGGTTCGGGATCGGCGGCATCGACCTCGCCAACCTGGACGAGATCATGTCGTACGGGGTGAGCCGGGTGGTCGTCGTACGCGCCATCACCGACGCGGACGATCCGGGGGCGGCGGCGGCCGAGTTCGCCAAACGCCTGGCTGCCGCCTGACCGGCCCGTTCCCGCCGTACGGAGGCGCCCCACCCGGGCGCCTCCCTCCGGCGGCTCCGCGTGCGGCGGATGCGGCGCGACTGGGCTGCGGGCACGCCGCTCCGGCGGCGGGAACGGGCGGCGAGACCGATCCGGGCCGTCTCAGGTCTTGCGCGACGTGGCCGCGATGGCCAGCTCGGTCAGGGCGGAGCGGGCCTCGGCCGTCACCGGGGACTCGTTGAGGGCGGACAGCGCCTGGCTCAGGTAGTCGCCGATCAGGTCCTCGCACTCCCGCAACGCCCCGGTGTCGGTGATGATGCCCCGCAGCGTCGCGACCCCGGCCTCGTCCAGATCGGGGTCGCCGAGCAGCCGCCGGACGGTCTGCGCGTCCGCCGGGGACGCCGCCGCCAGGGTGCGGGCCACGAGCATCGTCCGCTTGCCCTCGCGCAGGTCGTCTCCCGCCGGCTTGCCCGTCTGCGCCGGGTCGCCGAACACCCCGAGGATGTCGTCCCTGAGCTGGAAGGCGATCCCCACGCGAGTGCCGTATCCGGTGCACAGCTCGTCCATCCACGGCGCTCGCTTGCCACCGGCGAGCACCAGCCCGAGCCGAAGCGGCTGCTCCACCGAGTATTTGCCGCTCTTGAACAGCGCCACCCGCAGCGCCGACTCGAACGTGTTCTCCCCGTTGGCCTGCTCCAGCAGGTCGAGGTACTGGCCGCACATGAGTTCGGTGCGCATGTGGTCGTGCACGGGCTGGGCCGCCTCCAGGGACGCGGCCGGCATGCCGCTCGTGCGCCACATCTCGCCCGACCAGATGAGCAGCAGGTTGCCGAGCAGGATCGCCGCCCCTTCGCCGAACTGCTGCGCCGACCCGTGCCAGCGGGACTGCTCGTGCATGGCCTCGAAGCGGCGGTGCGCGGCCGGCATGCCCCTGCGCATGTCGCTCTTGTCCATCACGTCGTCGTGCACGAGCGCGCTGGCCTGCAGCAGCTCCAGCGAGGCGGCGGCGGTGAAGATCTCGGGGACGTCGCTGCCGCCCGCGCCGAACCAGCCCCAGTAGCAGAACGCCGGGCGCAGCCGCTTGCCTCCGGACAGCAGCTCGTCGGCGGCCCTGCGCAGCGGCGCGAAGGCGGTTTCGCCCCCGGCCGGCAACTTGCGTCCGACGAACTCTGCGAGGGAGCGCTCCACCTGCGGGCGCAGGACGTCCATGCGGGCGGCGTCAGTGGTCATGGCATTGAGACTAGTGGCCGGAAGCGGGCGTACGGATCTCCAGGTGCCCCTTCGGGCTGCTGGTCCGCGCCGCGGTCACTGTAGCCTGGTGACCATGGCGCTTGGTCGACATTCCTTCTTCCCCGAACGCGTCCCCACCGTCCGCGACATGCTCGCCGGTGGCGGGCGGTCGTTCTCCTTCGAGTTCTTCCCGCCGAAGACCGACGAGGGAGAGCGGTTGTTGTGGCGGGCGATCAGGGAGCTCGAGTCGTTGCGGCCCACGTTCGTGTCGGTGACCTACGGCGCAGGCGGATCCACGCGCGACCGTACGGTCGACATCGTGGAGCGCGTCGCGCGCGCCACGACGCTGACCCCCGTGGCGCACTTCACGGCGGTCAACCACTCCGTCCGGGAACTGCGCCACCTCGTGGGGCGCTTTGCCGACGCCGGGGTGCGCAACATCCTTGCCGTGCGCGGCGATCCTCCGGGCGACCCGACGGCCGAGTGGGTGCCGCATCCCGAGGGCGTGCACTACGCGGAAGACCTGGTGCGGCTGATCAGGCAGGCGGGTGACTTCTGCGTCGGCGTGGCCGCGTTCCCCTACAAACATCCGCGCTCGCCGTCCATCGAGTCCGACACCGACTATTTCGTCCGCAAGTGCCGGGCGGGTGCCGACTACGCCATCACGCAGATGTTCTTCGAGGCCGACGACTACCTGCGGCTGCGCGACCGGGTGGCGGCCAAGGGGTGTGACACGCCGATCATCCCGTGCATCATGCCGGTGACGCAGATGAGCACGATCGCCCGCTCGGAGCAGTTGTCGGGGGCGCCGTTCCCGCCCCGCCTGGCCGCGCGCTTCGAGGCGGTCAAGGACGACCCCGCCGCGGTGCGGCGGCTCGGCATCGAGCACGGGGCCGAGCTGTGCCAGCGGCTGCTCGAGGAGGGGGCGCCGGGCATCCACTTCATCACCTTCAACCGTTCCAGCGCCACGCGCGAGGTGTTCCAGCGCCTGTCCGGGATGCGCCTGTCCGCCTGACGCGCCACGTCTGGTTTGTGCGTTCTGGCGCGGTGCTGCGCTGCGCCAGTCTGCGATGCATCGGTCCGCTCGACGCGGTGCTGCGTCTCGGCTGTCCGTCTGACGCGGCGCGAGCCACGTCTCGGCCCTGCGTCTGGCGTGGTGGTGCGTCCCGGCTGTCCGTCCAACGGGGGGCGCGTGGGGGTTGTTCGCCTCACGCGGCTTCACCGTATGTACGGCGCCCATCCGTTACGGCACAGCCGGCGGCACGCCACCCGCCGACCCGGGGCCGGCGGCCTCCAGGGAGACGCCCGCTGACCCGCACGGGGCGGGCCGCCGTCACGGCGCGATCCTGGCCGGACACGTGGTTCGAGGCGTGGGCCGGCCGGCTGGCGGCCATGGGAATGGCCCGCCACCCGCCCGCAGGGGGACCGGGCGGGTGACGGGCGCGGGCGGTAGCCGTTGAGTAAAGGATCGGTTACTTTCTGTCATGAATGATGCCCGGGGCCATGCGCGGTAAACCCACAGGTCACGTTGTCATCAAGGATTTTTCCGCACCGGGGACCGCGGAGCCGCGACGGGCGGTTGTGCGGAGCTTCAGGGGAGGGGTAGGGGCCGCCCCGCGATCGCGTACTCCTCGTAGCCGCCGGGGAAGACGAACTTCGTCAGCAGGTCGGTGAAGCCCATGCTCGCGTAGAGGTGGCGGGCGGCCGTCGGCTGGTCGTGGGTGGACAGGACAGCCGAGCGTTCGGGACGGCCCGCGCACAGGGTCCTGATCATGGCGCGGCCGATGCCCTTGCCCTGGTAGTCGGGGTGGACGTGGATCTCGGCCAGCTCGAACGCGAAGCCCAGCCATGCGTTGGCGGCCTCCGGGCCCAGCTCGTCCTGCAGCGCCCGGAGAACCACGTCATGCCACCATTGCCCCGGCACGCCCCGGAATCCGTAGGCGAAGCCCACGATTTGGGGTTCCGAAGTGGGTAGCTGTGGGGATGAATCACGCAATTCAGCGAAATAACACCGAAAATAGGGATATGTCCCATGATTTCGCATGATGGTCTTACGGCCGGCGATCTGGTCCGCGGGCGGGTTCATCGCGGCCGTGTAGATGGAGATCACCGTCTCCAGCCGTTCGGTGAACCCGGCGGGACCGACCCCGCGAAACTCGATCACCCGTCGCACACTACTCGACGTCCGCGGGGGTGCCTCCGGTGATGCGCACCAACTCGTCGAACGTGGTCGGGAACACGGTCAGCGGGTGCCCGCCGGCGGCCCACACCACCTCGTGCTTGCTCAGCCAGGTGTCCACCAGCGTCGGCACGGGCGCCGGGTGCCCGACCGGCGCGACGCCGCCGATGGGCTGGCCGGTGGCGGCCCTGACGAACTCCGGCGTCGCCCGGCGTACCCGGGAGACGCCCGCCGTGCGGGCGATCAGCTCGACGTCGACCCGGTGCGCGCCGCTCGTCAGCACCAGCAGCGGTCCGCCGTCGGCCTCGAAGATCAGGCTGTTGGCGATGGCCCCGACCTCGCACCCGACCTGCGCCGCGGCGGTCGCGGCGGTGGGGGCCTTCTCCGGCAGGACGACGATCTCGCCGCTCGCCCCGAGTTCGCGAAGCGCTGATTCCACAATGACGGCATTGGCCGGCAACTTCTCAGACATGGACACACTCTAAACAGGATGAAGGCTTGATTACCGATTCATGGTGAGTGGTGTAAGGTCCACTGATCTGTTCGTTACTCGGGTGAGAGGTGGTACAGGTGGGGGCTCGACGGCTACCCGGGGTAGCTGCTCTCCTGACGGCGGGTGCCGTCATCGTCTCGGGATGCGGCACGCAGGCGCCGCGACGTACGCACGCGTCGTCACCAGTGCTGACGCCGGCGACGACCACCACGACCCCTGCGACGGGGGGCGCGCAGGCGGCCGTGCCCGCCGCGACGGTCACCGCGCCGCACAAGACGCTCAAGCTCGGCGCGAAAGGCAAGGCCGTCACCTGGATGCAGGAGCGCCTGACCGAGCTGGGCTACCGCCCCGGCAAGGCGGACGGGAAGTACGGCGGCACGACGCTGGCCGCCGTGTGGGCGTTCCAGAAGGTCAACGGCATCAGGCCGACCAGCACCGTCGCCAGGCGCACCTGGGAGGCGCTGGAGACGCCGAAGGCCCCGCGGGTGCTGGCCAGGAACGGCAAGCCGACCCGTGCCGAGGTCGACCTGACGAAGCAGGTCATGGTGATGTACGTCAAGGGTGAGGCCAAGCTCATCACCCACGTGTCGTCCGGCAGCGGCATCGCCTACTGCGAGACAGCCGTGTGGCAGGGCAAGCGGCAGCGCTTCTGCGGCTCGGCCACGACGCCGACCGGCAACTACAAGACCACGTGGCGCGCGAGCGGGTGGCACAAGTCCTACCTGGGCGAGCTGTACAATCCGATCTTCTTCAACGGCGGCATCGCCTTCCATGGGGCGCTGTCCGTGCCGCTCCACCCGGCCTCGCACGGCTGCGTGCGCATGCCGATGAACGTCGCCGAGGTGCTGCCCGACATGCTCGGCAAGGGTGTGCCGGTGCACGTGCGGGGCGAGTTCAAGCGCGCGTGATCTCTCCGCCCGCGTGAGCCGGGCGGCTCAGCGGGCGGGCTCCGCGCCTGCCCGCGCCGCGCGCCGGCCGGTCGAGGCCGCCATCGTCATCCCCGCCGCCTGCGCCAGTCCGGCCACGAGCACGATGAGCGGCGTGGCCGCCTGCCAGCCCGGCACCCCCGCCGCGAAGTCGGGGGACTCGTACAGGCCTGGCAGGACGTGCACGGGGTTCGACAGCGCGGCGAAGAACACGAGCGCGTACGGAACCATGAGGACGCCCGAGAGCACCATGAGCAGCGTGCGGCCGCGGCCACGCCGCCGCAGCAGCACGCCCATGACGAGGTAGGCCACCGCCACGACCCCCATGAACGCGGCGATCCACCAGGTCAGCCGCCAGAGGTCGGTGCCCAGCGCCGTCATCTCGCCGGCGGCGGGCGGGTCGCCCTCCCACCCGGGGCCGGTGACCTCCGCCCGCACACCCGCCCGGATGGCGGTGTGGTTGACGGCCGCGTACGCCGCCGCCAGGACCGGCCCCAGCGCCAGCAGGACCAGCTCGGTGGGCCGCCGCCGGCCGCCTTCTGCCATGCGCTCTCCTCTTCCGCCTCGGCGGGGACAGCCTCCCAGAATCCGCGAGCGAGATGCTAGCCGAGCGAGCGCAGCCCGGCCAGCGCGACGTCGGTGGCCCGGCGCACGGTGTCCCAGATCTGCTCCAGGGACCGGTTGCTCTCCAGGCTGGCGATCACCGCCAGCTTCACCGACCCGAACAGCGCGCCCACCGCGGCGGACGCCTCGATCAGGCTCAGCTCGTCGGCGTATGCCTCGTGCAGCGCCTGCGCCACTGTGAGCTGGGTGTCGAACAGTACCGTCAGCGCCCGCGCCTGCAGCGTCGGCTCCGTCAGGATGAGCCGCAGCCGCAGCTCGGCGTCCTCGAAGGTGAGCTCCTCCTGCGCGCTCGACCAGGCGAGTGAGTTTTCGACGACACGGATCAGCAGGTCGGCGGGTGACATCCCGGGATCCGCGCGGACCAGCAACGACCGCACGAGCTCCATGCGCTCGTGCGTGTCGTAGAAGACCACGTCCTCCTTGCTCGCGAAGTAGCTGAAGAAGGTGCGCGTCGACACGTCGGCCCCCGCGGCGATCTCCGCCAGCGTGGTCTCCTCGAAGCCCTTCTCGTCGAACAACCGAAGCGCGGACTCGATCAGCGCCCGGCGCGTGCGCTGCTTCTTGCGCTCCCGCAATCCCACCATGCCGGAACTATACTGCATGCCATTACAGTTTTCACTTGTTGCATATTTGCATTGGATGATGTTTTCTGGACGAGTCGCTCGGAAAGGAGCAGAGACATGTCCGACCTCACCCTGCCCATGACGAGGCAGCGCCCGTTCGACCCGCCGGACGAGGCCGCCGAGCTGCGGCAACGGGCCTCGATGCACCGTCTGACGTACGCCGACGGCCATGTCGGCTGGCTGGTGACCGGCTACGCGGAGGCCCGCGCGGTGCTGGCCCACCCTGGCTTCAGCAACCTGGCGGAGAAGATGCACCCGCCGATCCCCTCCAGGCTCGACCTGGTCGAGGAGCGCAGCAGGCGGGGGGTGCCGCGGGGCTTCTTTCTTCGTACGGACCCGCCCGAGCACACGCGCTACCGCAAGCTGCTGACCGGCCAGTTCACCGTGCGCAGGATGAAGGCCCTGGAGCCGAGGATCCACGAGATCACCAACGCCTGCCTCGACGACATGGAGGCCGCCGGCGGGCCCGTGGACCTCGTCGAGGCGTTCGCGCTGCCGATCCCGTCGCTGGTGATCTGCGAACTGCTCGGGGTGCCGTACGAGGACCGCGGCCAGTTCCAGGAGGACTCCAAGCTCCTGGTCAACCTGGAGACCAAGGCCGACGACGTGATAGCGGCGCTCGGCCGGGTCACGGCCTACCTGCACGGGCTCATCCAGCGCAAGCGCAAGGAGCCGGCCGACGACCTGCTGAGCGGGCTCATCGAGGGCGGGGAGCTGGACGACGAGGAGCTGACGGGGGTCGGGTTCCTGCTGCTGGTCGCCGGTCACGAGACGACCGCCAACATGCTGGGGCTGGGGACGTACGCACTGCTCACCAACCCCGATCAGCTCGCCGCCATGCGCGACGACCCGTCGGTGGTGGACAACGGCGTCGAGGAGCTGCTGCGCTACCTGTCCATCATCCACCTCGGTCCGTTCAGGGTCGCGACGGAGGACGTCGAGATCGCGGGCAACCTCATCAAGGAGGGGGAGATGGTCGGCGTGCACGTGCCCGTCGCCAACCGCGACCCCTCCCGCTTCCCCGACGGCGACCGCCTCGACCTCGCCCGGCCGACCGGGGGCCACCTGGCTTTCGGCCACGGCATCCACCAGTGCCTCGGCCAGCAGCTCGCCCGGGCGGAGATGCGCATCGCCTACCCTGCGCTGCTGCGGCGCCTGCCTGGCCTACGCTTGGCGGTAACGCCCGAGGAGGTGCCGATGCGCTCGGACATGACCATCTATGGAGTGCACCGCCTCCCTGTCACTTGGTAGGTCATCATGAAGATCAAGGCAGACACCACGGTGTGCATCGGTGCCGGCATGTGTGCGCTGACGTTGCCGGAGGTGTTCGACCAGAGCGAGGACGAGGGCACGGTGGTGCTGTTGCGTGAGACGGCGCCCGAAGGCCAGGAGGAGGCCGTGCGCCGCGCCGTGACCCTCTGCCCGTCAGGAGCGATCTCCGCCTCCTGACGGCCTTCTGACGGCCTGCTGGCCGTCTCGGCGTCCTTTCCGGCCCTGAGCCGCCGCCGCGCCCGTCCGTGGCGGCGGCTGCCTTGCGTGTACGGGCCTTTCTGACGAGATCCTTGCGGCGGGTCCTTCTGTGTGGGTCCTCCTGTGAGGGTCCTTTGTTGGGTTCTGTGTGGGTCCGGCGCCGCAGGGCCCTTTCCGTCCATGGTCATCGAACCTGTGTTCGTGGATTCGGTTGACACCGAAGGTGATCGAAATTATGTTCGATCCAGTGACGGTGAGGCTCGCGGCTCAGCGTCACCTGGGCCTGGTCGCGGGTGGCTCGCTTTCCCGAGCGATCCCTGCGGCCAGGCTCCACGGGCGAAGGGCGCGTCCTCGTCGTCGGCGGAGACGAGCGGGCGTGTCCTGGCCGGACGGGGAGAGGGGAAGCTCCTCGTCCGGCCGGCCCGGCGGAAATGTCGGTGGCGTCTGCGAATGTTGACTCCACCGGCGGAACGCCGGCTGCCTGCCCACGACTCCGAAGGAGGCGCGCAAGATGGCACCACGGCCTAGAGAAACGCCCGGGCCCCGGCTGTCGGCTGCGGTTCGGGCACACCTGACCGATTCACGTTCCTGCCTGGCGGAGGCGAGCGGCGCCCGCACCCCGGCATCCCGCTATGTGGCCGCCCACCTCGCCGCTCTCAGGGCCGCAGCGGCGATCCTGGCTGCCCGTCCACGGCCCACGGAGGGCCGCAGGCGGCGCCTGCGCAGCGCATGGGAGCTGCTCCCCGAGGTTGAGCCCCACCTGGCCGAGTGGGCCGCCTACTTCGCGGCCAGCGCCGCCAAGCGGGCCGCCGCCGAGGCCGGCATGGTCCGCAAGATCAGCGCGGCCGACGCCGACGAGATCCTGGCCGAGGCGGAGACCTTCGTCTGCACCATCGAAGACCTGCTCGGCCTCCCCGGCCAGCCGCAGCTTCCCGCGGACGTCCCGCTGGCAGGCTGACACCTCACTCGGGGCTCACGGCTTCCCGGTCGCGGCGTCGACCGGTCCCTCCGAGTGCCGCACCGTGCTGGTTCGCGCCCGCGTCCGCACGACCTCCGCCCGGTTCGCCGGCTTCTTCGCCCGGCCTCACAGCCGGGCTTCTCCGGAGGGCTCAGCCGGCATTGAAGAGGCGTGGACGCGTCTTACCGGCTGTACGACTCGGCCAGGTCTCCCGCTCCCGCCGGGCGCATCCGCGGGCGAATGCCGCATACCGGGGCCGCATTCGTTGCACGTCCGCGCTGTCGTGGTGCGGTCGCCCATGGTCGGCACTGCCGTTGCGGGCCGGGGTGCGGCCGGGTGGAGCGGGGGTCCGGGGGAAGGCCGATGGGCTCGCCGGTGTGCGGCGAGCCCACATGCCTCGGACGGGTGACCTCGAAACGAGCAATCCCTGAGGAATCGATCTCAGAACGACTCGACGGCCCGGCGAGCCTCGGCGTCGAGAACGCCCCAGCTGATGAGCTCCTCGGTCAGCTCACTGGGCGACTTGTCGTAGATCACGGCCAGGGAGCGCAGGTCCTCCTGGCGGATCGACAGCACCTTGCCGTTGTAGTCGCCACGCTGGCTCTGGATCGTCGCGGCGTAACGGGCCAGCGCGCCCGCCTTCTCCTTCGGCAGAGTCGCCAGGCGCTCCAGGTCGATCACAAGCTTGGGTGTCGGCCCGAGCGGGCTGGGGGCGGCGCCGCCCGGCAGCAACTCGGAGACGGGCACCCCGTAGAAATCGGCAAGTTCGGCAAGTTTCTGCACGGTCACAGCCCGGTCGCCGCGCTCATAAGAGCCCACGACTACGGCTTTCCACCTGCCACGCGACTTCTCTTCGACTCCATGCAGGGACAGGCCCTGCTGGGTGCGGATGGCGCGGAGTCGTGCACCCAGCGACTTTGCGTATTCAGACGGCATCGTGTGGCCCCCCGGCTCTCGTATGTATCGCTCTCAGTAGATTGTGCTCCCTTGCGGCGTATGGCCCGGCCACCGGGGGGTCTGGTGCCATGCTCGGCACCATCGGTAGCCACGGCCGGGGTTTACCCCGGTAACGCCGCGCAGTGCGGTTACGCACAGTGACGGTAAAGGGGTGGACGCCCCAGGTCAAGCTGATTGGAAAAAAGATGCCGAATCCGGTCCGTTAGGAATCGCCACAAACGTCCCTGATGTCACAGTAATGTCGGTACTTCGTCATAGTTTGACGAGGGAGCGTGCCCACTCACGTCTGGCGGGTGAGCACCATGACGGGACATGTCGAGGCCTTGACGATCTTTATGGACGTGTCGCCGAGGAAGACCCGTCTGAGTGGCCCTGTGGCACTGGAAGCGCATATGATCATCTCGCCGGCGAGCCACGAGGTCGCGCCGAGCGCCTGGGCCACACTCCGGCCCTCCAGCACCTCGGCCTCCACGGACAACCTCCGCCGATGTCCCCGCGCAGCCGTCCGCAGGTCGGTCGCGGCCTGGTCGCGCATGCGTGCGAGCATCTCCTTCTCGACCCGCGCCCGCCTGCCGCTGCTGACCACCAGCGTGACCAGCCGCAGGGCGACGCCGAGCTTGGCGGCCGCCCTGGCCGCGTCTTTGACCGCCGCGTCGCCGCCGGGGCCGCGGCGGTAGGCGACGGTGAGGCGCGCGAAGGCCGCGGGCGGCCGTTCGCCGTAACCGCGGGGAGCGAGCAGGACGGGAACGGAGGATGAGTGCAGCAACTGGTCGGCCGTGCTGCCCAGGGAGATGCGGCCCCTGCCGCCGCCCGGGGCCGAGCCGATCACCACGACGTCCACGCCACGCCTGCGGGCCAGCTCCACCAGGCCGCGCCCGCTGCCCCTGTGCGTGTGCTTGATGTACTCGGCGTCCTCTCCCGCCAGCTCGCGGGCCTGCGCGAGCGTCGCGGACGCCTGCTCGGCGAGGTAGGCGCGCCAGGCGGTCTCCTCGGCCCTGGCGGGTCCGGGCGGCGACCAGACGGGGGGCAGCACGGTCGCCACCGTCAGGCGCCCGTCCGCCTGATTCTTGAGCAGGACGGCCAGCGCGAGCCCGTCCCTGGCCCGCGACCCGGACGTGTACCCGGCCAGCACGTTCTCCAGCTTCATTCAGCCCACCTCGGCATTCAGCCGCGAATGGCGATAGCCGTACAGGAAGTAGCAGGCCAGGCCGACCAGCATCCACAGCGCGAACGCCAGCCAGGTGACCCCCGCGAGCCCCGCCATGACGAGCAGGCAGAAGATCGCTCCGAGCACCGGCGTGACAGGGAAGAACGGCACGCGGAAGCTGCGCGGTATCTCGGGGCTGCGGTAGCGGAGCACGAGCACGCCGACGTTCACGATGGCGAAGGCGAACAGCGTGCCGATGCTGGTCGCCTCCGCGAGCTGCCCCAGCGGTACGAGCCCGGCCAGCACCGAGATGAACAGGGCGACGATGAAGGTGTTGGCGACGGGCACCTGGCGGCGCGGGTCGACCTTCTGGAACACGCGCGGGATGAGCCCGTCGCGCGACATCGCGAACAGGATGCGGGTCTGGCCGTACATGACGGTGAGCACGACGCTGGCGATGGCGATGACCGCGCCGAAGGAGACGATCAGGCCGGGCCAGGTGGCGCCCATGGCCAGGTCGGCGATGTAGGCCAGGCTGGCCTCGGTGCTGTCGGGGTCGAACTCCGTCCACGGCATCGCGCCGACGGCGGCCAGGGCCACGAGCACGTAGACGAGCGTGACGATGGCCAGCGAGAAGACGATGGCGAGGGGCAGGTCGCGCTTGGGGTTCTTGGCCTCCTCACCGGCGGTCGAGGCGGCGTCGAAGCCGATGTACGAGAAGAACACCTGGGAGGCGGCGGCGGTGATGCCGGCCACCCCCATCGGGGCGAGGGGCGCGAGGTTGCCCGACCTGAACGCGGTGAACGCCACCGCGCAGAAGAACAGCAGCACCGCGATCTTGATCAGCACGAACACGGCGTTGGCCCTGGCGCTCTCCGACGCCCCGTGGAGCAGCAGCCAGGTGGCCAGCAGCACGATGAGGATCGCGGTGACGTTGACCACGCCGCCGTCCTGGCCGGGGGAGCGGGTGATCGCGTCGGGCAGGGTGAAGCCGGCCAGCGACCGCAGGAACGAGTTGAGATATTCGCCCCAGCCCACGGACACCGCCGCCACGGACACGGCGTACTCCAGCATCAGGCACCAGCCGCAGATCCAGGCCACCAGCTCGCCCAGCGTCGCGTACGCGTACGAGTAGGACGAGCCGGACACCGGGATCGTCCCGGCCAGCTCGGCGTACGACAGGGCGGAGAGCAGCGCGGTGAAGGCGGCCAGCAAGAACGACACCACCACCGCGGGCCCCGCCTTGGGCACCGCCTGCCCGAGGATCACGAAGATGCCGGTGCCGAGCGTGGCGCCCACGCTGAACAGGGTGAGCTGCCACAGCGACATCGTGCGCCGCAGCTCACCGCCCTCGCCCCGTCCGCCCTCGGCGACGATGCGTTCGGTCGGCTTGGTACGCAGGAGCCGTTGGGCCAGTGCCATCCGACACCCCCTACAGCGTGCTCGTCAGCGGCCACCTGCCGTTGGGTGTGACGATCGTGCCCGCTGAGCCGTCGAGTATGCGTTCGGCCTGGTCAAGCTTCCCGATGGCGGCCATGTCGCCGGTGTTCTCGACGAAGCGGCACACGGCGTCCACCTTCGGCCCCATCGATCCGGCGGGAAACTCCATGGTCCGCAGCTCGTGCGGCGTGGTGTGGGCGATCTCCGTCTCCTGCGGCGTGCCGAAGCCGCGCAGCACGCGGGGCACGTCGGTGAGGATCAGGAACGCGTCGCATTCGAGCGACTCGGCCAGCAGCGCGGCGGTGAGGTCCTTGTCCACGACCGCCTCGACGCCGATCAGCCGGCCGGACTCGTCGCGGACGACGGGGATGCCGCCGCCGCCCGCGCAGATGACGACCACGCCCTCGCGGATCATCTTGCGGATCAGCCGGGTCTCGACGATGCGCCGCGGCGTGGGGGAGGGCACGACGCGCCGCCAGTGCGGGCCGTCCTGCGCGACGGTCCAGCCGTACTCGGCGGCCAGCTTCTCGGCCTCCTCTTGGTCGTAGACCTGGCCGACGAACTTGGCCGGCTGATCGAAGGCGGGGTCGACGGCCGTCACCAGCGTCTGCGTGACCATGGAGAGGACCTGCCGGCCGGGCAGCGCGTTCTGCAGGGTCTGCTGCATCCAGTAGCCGATCATGCCCTGCGTCTGCGCGACGAGCGTGTCGAACGGGTACGGCCTGCTCAGGCCGGGGTCCGAGGCGCTCTCCAGCGCCAGCATGCCGACCTGCGGCCCGTTCCCGTGGGTGATGACCAGTTCGTGATCGACGGCCAGCCGGGCGAGCGTCTTGACGGCCGTGCGCACGTTGGCGAGTTGTACGTCGGCGTCGGCCTTCTGGCCGCGTTCGAGCACGGCGTTGCCGCCCAGAGCGACGATGACCCGCATCAGGCCCTCCTAGACCGAGTCCCGCTCGAGCGGGCAGCTCATGCAGCGGGGCCCGCCCCGGCCCCGGCCGAGCTCGCTGCCCCTGATGGTGATCACTTCGATGCCGTTGTCGCGCAGGAAGTTGTTCGTGGTGGTGTTGCGCTCGTAGGCGACGACCACGCCGGGCTCCAGCGCCAGCCCGTTGCAGCCGTCGTCCCACTGCTCCCGCTCGGCGGCGTACACGTCCTGGGTGGGGGTCAGGACCTTGATGTCGTCCAGGTCGAGGGCGCGGGCGATGGCCCGGTGCATGTCCTCCGGCGGGTGGTCGGTGACCTTCAGCTCCTTGGGGGTGTCGCCGGGCTCGATCGTGTACGAGCGCAACATCCCGAGCCCCGCGTACTTGCTGAACACCCCCACGTCCAGCATCGTCATCACCGTGTCGAGGTGCATGACCGCCCGAGCCTTGGGCATGTCGAGCGCCACGATCCTGCGCGCCGAGCCGGCTCTGAACAGCCGCTGCGCCAGCATCTCGACCGCTTGCGCCCGGGTGCGCTCGCTGATGCCGATCAGCACCGCGCCGTTGCCGATCACGAGGACGTCGCCGCCTTCGAGGGTGGCGGGCGCCACCGCCTGGCCGGGCATCCAGCAGTGGTAGCCGCCCTGGCCGGGCCGGTCGAAGCCGCCGGCGAACGTCGGGTGGAACATGTAGACGGCCTCCATGTTGACCGTCTCGCGCATGCGGGCCTTCTTGCGCATGGCGTTGATCGACACGCCGTCGTAGATCCAGCAGGACGTGTCGCGGGTGAAGAGGTGGTTGGGCAGCGGCGGCAGGATGAAGCCGTCGCCGGGCGTGGTGTGGAAGGTGACCGACTTGGGGTCGCAGCCCATGGCGATCAGCTCGTCCTTGGTGATGCCGCCCGTCAGGTAGAGCTGCAGCGTGGCCGCGTCCATGCCGTCGAGGGTGTTGCGGATGTCGTCGATGGCGGCCGGGCCGAGCCAGCGTTCGTCGATGACCGCGTCGAGGATGTGCTTGCGCGCCTCGGGGATGTCGACGGTCTCGCGCAGCAGGTCGGCCAGCTCGTACACCTTGATGCCGCGGCCGGTGAGCACCTGCCGGAACTCCTCGTGCTCCTCCATCGCGCGCTGGACCCACAGCACGTCGTCGAAGAGGAACGCGTCCTTGGTGGTGGGGGTCAGCCTCTTGAGCGCCAGGTCGGGCTTGTGGAGGAGGACCTGGCGCAGCCGCCCGACCTCCGAATCGACATGAAAGGTCATCTTCGCTCTATCCCCCCAAAAGCCGGACATGAACGGTCGCCCGGCAAGCCCTCCCTGACCTGCCCGAGCGGGAACGGGCGACACGGCGGAAGGCGGGAGATTTACCCGGCCGCGGGGCGCGTATGGGGGCGGCCGGGACCTGCAGTGGCCGGTCACGCCCTGTAGGGGAGCCGTCGCCGCGTACGGGAAGGGCGCTCACGTTGTAGCTGGTAGCCCCTGGTACTGTGTCTCCCGACCAACACCCTTTTAAGGCCCGTCCCGTGAGGCGGGAAAGGTGGTGAGATTCGCCATGTCCGATTCCCGTGCCGTGCTGGAGGCCCCCGACATCCACCGGGCGCTGACCAGAATCGCGCACGAAATCCTCGAACGGACCAAAGGCGCCGACGACGTCGTCCTCCTCGGCATCCCGACCCGCGGCGCGACGCTGGCCCGCCGGCTCGGCGACCGCGTCGAGCAGTTCGAAGGCGTCAAGATTCCCGTCGGCTCGATCGACATCACGATGTACCGCGACGACCTGCGGCTCAAGCCCGCCCGGCCGCTCGGCCACACCGAGCTGCCGCCCGACGGCATAGACGGCAAGGTCGTGGTCCTCGTCGACGACGTGCTCTACTCCGGCCGCACGGTGCGGGCCGCGCTCGACGCGCTCAACGACCTCGGCCGGCCCACCGCCGTGCAACTGGCCACGCTGGTCGACCGCGGCCACCGGGAGCTGCCCATCCGCGCCGACTACGTCGGCAAGAACCTGCCGACCGCCAAGAGCGAGAAGGTCAAGGTCTACCTGCAGGAGATCGACGGGCGCGACGCGGTCGTGCTCATGAAGGGAGGCGCCAGGTGAAACGGCATCTGATCTCCGCCGGCGACCTCACCAAGGACGACGCGCTGCTCATCCTCGACACCGCCGAGGAACTGGCGAGTGTCTCGGAACGTTCCATCAAGAAGCTGCCCACGCTGCGCGGGCGCACGGTCGTCAACCTCTTCTTCGAGGACTCGACCCGCACGCGCATCTCGTTCGAGGCGGCGGCCAAGCGGCTGTCCGCCGATGTGATCAACTTCTCGGCCAAGGGGTCGAGCGTGTCCAAGGGCGAGTCGCTCAAGGACACCGCGCTCACCTTGGAGGCCATGGGGGCCGACGCGGTCGTCATCCGCCACGGTTCGTCGGGCGCGCCGCACCGCCTGGCCAACTGGGTGCACGGCAGCGTCGTCAACGCCGGCGACGGCACCCACGAGCACCCGACGCAGGCGCTGCTCGACGCCTTCTCCATGCGCCGCCGCCTGGGCGCGCTCGAAGGGCGCAGGATCACCATCGTCGGCGACGTGCTGCACAGCCGGGTCGCCCGCTCCAACGTGCTGCTGCTCGGCACGCTCGGCGCCGAGGTCACGCTGGTCGCGCCGCCCACGCTGCTGCCCGTCTCCGTCGGCACCTGGCCGTGCGAGGTCTCCTACGACCTCGACGCGGTGCTGCCGAAGTCCGACGTGGTGATGATGCTGCGGGTGCAGAAGGAGCGCATGAACGCCGCCTACTTCCCGAGCGAGCGCGAATACTCGCGCCGCTACGGGCTCGACCGCGACCGCTTCGCCAAGATGCCGGACGACGCGATCGTGATGCACCCCGGGCCGATGAACCGAGGCATGGAGATCGCCGCGGAGGTGGCCGACTCGGCGCGCTCGACGATCGTGGAGCAGGTCGCCAACGGCGTCACCATCCGCATGGCCGTCCTCTACCTGCTGCTCGGGGGAGAGACCGCGTGAGGCACCGCAGCGAACCAACCGACGGGCACAGCGTTCTCACCATTGTCCCGGCGAAGGAGGCATGATGATCATCAAGAACGTCAGGATTCTCGGTGGCGAGCCGGTGTCCATCCGGGCCGACGACGGCGTGATCACCGAGGTGGCGCCGGGCCTGGACGCGCCGGGGGCGATCGACGGCGGGGGCGCGATCGCGCTTCCCGGGCTGGTCGACCTGCACACCCACCTGCGCGAGCCGGGCCGGGAGGACGCCGAGACCGTGCAGACCGGCACGCAGTCGGCGGCCCGCGGCGGCTACACCGCGGTGCACGCCATGGCCAACACCTCGCCCGTCGCCGACACCGCCGGCGTGGTCGAGCAGGTGTGGCGGCTCGGCCGCGAACACGGCCACTGCGACGTGCACCCCGTCGGCGCCGTCACCGTCGGCCTGGAGGGCAGGCAACTGGCCGAGCTGGGCGCGATGGCCGACTCCGCCGCCCGCGTGCGCGTCTTCTCCGACGACGGCAGGTGCGTCGACGACGCCGTCCTGATGCGCCGGGCGCTCGAATACGTCAAGGCGTTCGACGGTGTCGTCGCCCAGCACGCCCAGGAGCCCAGGCTCACCGGCGGCGCACAGATGAACGAAGGCGTCGTCTCCGGCAGGCTCGGCCTGACAGGCTGGCCCGCGGTCGCCGAGGAGGCGATCATCGCCCGCGACTGCCTGCTGGCCGCCCACGTCGGCTCCCGGCTGCACGTGTGCCACGTCTCCACGGCCGGCTCCGTCGAGATCATCCGCTGGGCCAAGTCCAAGGGCTGGAACGTCACCGCCGAGGTCACCCCCCACCACCTGCTGCTCACCGACGACCTCGTCGAGGAGTCGCCGGTGGGGGCCTACAACCCGATCTACAAGGTCAACCCGCCGCTGCGCACCCGCGCCGACGTGGAGGCGCTGCGCGCCGCTCTGGCCGACGGCACGATCGACATCGTGGCCACCGACCACGCGCCCCACCCGGTCGAGGACAAGGAGACCGAGTGGCCGGCCGCGGCCATGGGCATGGTCGGCCTGGAGACGGCGCTCAGCGTCGTCCAGGAGGCCATGATCGAGACCGGCCTGCTCGACTGGGCGGGAGTCGCGCAGCGCATGTCCGCGCTGCCCGCCCGCATCGGCCGCCTGCCCGGCCAGGGCCGTCCGCTGGAGGCGGGCGAGCCGGCCAACATCATGTTGTACGACCCGTTGGCCCGCATCGAGGTGGAGCCCTCCGCCTTCGCGTCGAAGAGCAGGAACACGCCCTACGAGGGCATGACGCTGCCGGGCCGGGTAGTGGCCACGTTCCTGCGCGGCAGGCCGACCGTTCTCGAAGGGAAGCTGGTTTGAACGACAGCCCTGCTGGTGTGAACAACAACGTGCCGCGAAGCGGCTCCACGCCCTCCGGGGGCTACTCGGGAGGCGGAGCCCACCCAGGGGCGGTGCTCGTTCTGGAAGACGGCCGCGTCTTCCACGGAACCCCGTACGGCGCCGAAGGCGAGACGTTCGGCGAGATGGTCTTCAACACCGGCATGACCGGCTACCAGGAGACCCTGACGGACCCGTCCTACCACCGGCAGATCGTCGCCATGACGGCGCCGCACATCGGCAACACGGGCGTCAACGACGACGACCCCGAGTCGTCGCGCGTCTGGGTGGCCGGCTACGTCGTGCGCGAGCCGTCCAGGGTGGTCTCCAGCTGGCGGGCGACCCGCTCGCTCGACGCCTACCTCAAGGAGCAGGGCGTCGTCGGCATCGCCATGCCCGGCACCCGCGCGCTGACCCGCCACCTGCGCGAGCGCGGGGCCATGCGAGCCGGCATCTTCACCCGCACGTCCGAGCCCGTCGAGGAGCTGGTCGAGCGGGTGCGCCGCTCACCCGGCATGGAGGGCGCCGACCTGGCCGCGCAGGTCGCCACGGCCGAGCCCTACGTCGTGCCCGCGACCGGGGCGAAGACGTTCACTGTGGCGGCCGTCGACCTGGGCATCAAGGGCATGACGCCGCAGCGACTGGCCGAGCGCGGCTGCGAGGTGCATGTGCTGCCCGCGGCCGCCACCTTCGAGCAGATCATGGCGGTCGAGCCGGACGGCGTGTTCTTCTCCAACGGTCCAGGCGACCCCGCCACCGCCGACGTGTCGGCCCTGCGCAAGGTGCTGGAGGCCAAGGTGCCCTTCTTCGGCATCTGCTTCGGCAACCAGCTCTTCGGGCGGGCCCTCGGCCTTTCCACGTACAAACTGCGCTACGGGCACCGGGGGGTCAACCAGCCGGTGCGCGACGTGCGCACCGGGAAGGTGGAGATCTCGGCGCACAACCACGGGTTCGCGGTGGAGGCGCCGCTCGACGGGCCGTTCGAGACGCCGTACGGGCCGGGCGAGGTCAGTCACGTCAACCTCAACGACCGCTGCGTGGAGGGCCTTCGCCTGCTGGAGCAGCCCGCCTTCAGCGTCCAGTACCACCCCGAGGCCGCAGCCGGCCCGCACGACGCCGCCTACCTTTTCGACGAGTTCTGTGAGGTCATGACCCGTGCCCAAGCGTGAGGACATCAGGTCGGTCCTGGTGATCGGCTCCGGGCCGATCGTGATCGGTCAGGCGTGCGAGTTCGACTACTCCGGCACCCAGGCGTGCCGGGTGCTGCGGGACGAGGGTTTCCGCGTCGTCCTGGTCAACAGCAACCCCGCGACGATCATGACGGACCCGGAGTTCGCCGACGCCACGTACGTCGAGCCCATCACCCCCGAGTTCGTCGAGAAGATCATCGCCAAGGAGCGCCCCGACGCGCTGCTGCCGACGCTGGGCGGGCAGACGGCCCTCAACACGGCGGTCGCGCTGCACGAGTCGGGCGTTCTCGACGCCTACGAGGTCGAGCTCATCGGCGCCGACGTCGAGGCGATCCAGGCGGGCGAGAACCGTGAGCGGTTCAAGGAAATCGTCGCCAAGGTCGCCCGCGAGCACGCGTTCAACGCCGAGTCGGCCAGGTCGGCCATCTGCCACACGATGGACGAGTGCCTGGCCGCCGCGGACGAGCTCGGCTACCCGGTGGTGATCAGGCCGTCGTTCACCATGGGCGGCGCCGGGTCCGGGTTCGCCCACACCGAGGAGGACCTGCGGCGCATCGCTGGGGCGGGGCTCGACGCCTCGCCGACCACCGAGGTGCTCCTGGAGGAGTCGATCCTCGGCTGGAAGGAGTACGAGCTCGAGGTCATGCGCGACCGGCGCGACAACGTGGTCATCGTCTGCTCCATCGAGAACATCGACCCGATGGGCGTCCACACCGGCGACAGCGTCACGGTCGCGCCCGCGCTGACCCTGACCGACCGCGAATACCAGAACATGCGCGACGTCGCCATCGCCGTCATCCGCGAGGTCGGCGTCGACACCGGCGGCTGCAACATCCAGTTCGCGGTCGACCCGCGCACCGGCCGCATGATCGTCATCGAGATGAACCCGCGCGTGTCGCGCTCCAGCGCCCTCGCCTCCAAGGCCACCGGCTTCCCGATCGCGAAGATCGCGGCCAAGCTGGCCATCGGCTACACCCTCGACGAGATCCCCAACGACATCACCAAGGAGACACCGGCCTCCTTCGAGCCGACGCTCGACTACATCGTGGTGAAGGTGCCGAGGTTCGCGTTCGAGAAGTTCAGGGGCGCCGACCGTACGCTGACCACGCACATGAAGTCGGTCGGCGAGGCCATGGCCATCGGCCGTTCCTTTCCCGAGGCGCTGCAGAAGGCACTGCGGTCGCTGGAGAAGAAGGACTCCTCCTTCACCTGGGCCGGCGACGTGCGGCCGAAGGACGACCTGCTGGCCGAATGCCGCACGCCGCACGACGGGCGGCTGCGCACCATGCAGGAGGCCATCAGGGCCGGCGCCACGCCCGGCGAGCTGTTCGAGGCCACGCGCGTCGACCCGTGGTTCATCGACCAGCTCTTCCTGCTGCAGGAGGAGGCCGAGGCGGTCGCCGCCGCGCCCGAGCTGACCGTGGAGGTGCTCGAACGCGCCAAGCGCCACGGGTTCAGCGACGTGCAGATCGGCGAGATCCGCGGCATCGACGAGGCGCGGGTGCGCGACCTGCGGCACGCGCTCGGGCTGCGGCCGGTCTACAACACCGTCGACACCTGCGCCGCCGAGTTCGCCGCTAAGACTCCCTACCTCTACTCCACCTACGACGAGGAGAGCGAGGTCCCCTCCGGCGAGCGGGAGAAGGTCATCATCCTCGGCTCCGGGCCCAACCGCATCGGGCAGGGCATCGAGTTCGACTACGCGTGCGTCCACGCCTCGTTCGAGCTGTCGCGGGCCGGGTTTGAGACCGTCATGGTCAACTGCAACCCCGAGACCGTCTCCACCGACTACGACACCTCCGACCGGCTCTACTTCGAGCCGCTGACCTTGGAGGACGTCCTGGAGGTCGTGCACGCCGAGCAGCAGACCGGGCCGGTGGCGGGCGTGATCGTGCAGCTCGGCGGCCAGACGCCGCTGGGGCTCGCGCAGGCGCTGAAGGACGCGGGCGTGCCCGTGGTCGGCACCTCGCCGGAGTCGATCCACCTGGCCGAGGAGCGCGGCGCGTTCGGGCGGGTGCTGGCCGAGGCGGGCCTGCCCGCGCCCAAGCACGGTACGGCGCTGACCGTCTCCGAGGCGCTGGAGATCGCCGAGGACATCGGCTACCCCGTGCTCGTGCGGCCCTCCTACGTGCTGGGCGGGGCCGGCATGGCCATCGTCTACGACGACGAGACGCTGACCACCTACATGGCGGCCCAGGAGGGCGGCCATCCGGTGCTGGTGGACAAGTTCCTCGACGAGTCCACCGAGATCGACGTCGACGCCCTCTACGACGGTGAGGAGCTCTACCTCGGGGGCGTGATGGAGCACATCGAGGAGGCCGGCATCCACTCCGGCGACTCGGCGTGCGCGCTGCCGCCCATCACGCTCGGCAGCAACGACATCAAGCGCATCCGCGCCGCCACCGAGGCCATCGCCTCCGGCGTGGGGGTGCGCGGGCTGCTGAACGTCCAGTACGCCATGTCCTCCGGCGTCCTCTACGTCCTTGAGGCCAACCCGCGCGCCAGCCGTACGGTGCCGTTCGTGTCCAAGGCCACGGCGGCGCCGCTGGCGAAGGCGGCCTCCCGGGTGATGCTCGGGGCGTCGATCGCCCAGCTGCGCGAGGAGGGCATGCTGCCCGCGACCGGCGACGGCGGCACGCTGCCGCTCGACTCCTCCATCGCGGTCAAGGAGGCGGTGCTGCCCTTCAACCGTTTCCGCGGCGTCGACATCGTGCTCGGGCCCGAGATGCGCTCCACGGGCGAGGTCATGGGCATCGACGCCTTCTTCGGCGTCGCGTTCGCGAAGTCGCAGGCGGGCGCCTATGGTGAGCTCCCGACCAAAGGACGCGCGTTCGTGTCCGTGGCCAACCGCGACAAGCGTGCGATGATCTTCCCTGTGAAGGCGCTCGCGGACCTCGGGTTCGAGATCCTGGCCACCGAGGGCACGGCCGAGGTGCTGCGCCGCAACGGCGTCCATGCCAAGATCGTGCGAAAGCACAGCGAGGGGACGGGGCCCGGAGGTGAGCCAACGAGCGTGCAGTGCATTCTCGACGGCGAGGTCGATCTGATCATCAACACGCCCTTCGGCAGCCCCGGGCAGTCGGGCCCGCGGCTCGACGGCTACGAGATCCGCACCGCCGCGGTGCTGCGCGGCATCCCGTGCATCACCACGGTCGCCGGACTCGCCGCGGCGGCGGCGGGCATCCAGGCGATCGTCCGGGGCGATGTGGGCGTACGGTCGCTCCAGGAACACGCGCAGGCACTCAGGGGCTGACCCCTTACGACCCCCGGGGCGGGAGGTGAAGACGACTGGCCGGCACTCCGGTGCAGGTGACTGGCACGGTGCTGACGACGCGCCGCGTCGACGCCTACCATGCGCTGACGGTGGTGGCGCCGGGCATAGCCGAGCGCTACCGCCCCGGTCACTTCGTGTCGGTGGCGGTCGGAGGGGCTTACACCTCGATGGTGACGCGCCGGGCGTTCTTCATCCACGACGTCAAGGCCGACTACGGCGGCACGGTCGAACTGGTCTTCACCACCGGCGGGCCCGGCACGGCCTGGCTCGCCGAGCGGCGCGCCCGTGACACGCTCGACCTGGTCGGGCCGCTCGGGCGGCCGTTCCCGCTGCCGCGCGATCCCGCGAACTGCGTGCTGGTGGGCTCCGACTACGGCTCGGCCGTGCTGTTCCCGCTGGCCGACGCGCTGCTGGCGCGGGGCTGCCGGGTCGACTTCGTGATCGGGGGAGCCGAGGCCGAACGGGTCTTCGGGGCGATGCGGGCCCGCAGGATGGCCGAGACGACCACGCTGACCACCGAGGACGGCTCACTCGGCCTGCGCGGCACCGTCACCGACGCGCTGCCCTCGGTGATCGCCGACACGCGGGCCGACGCGGTCTACGCCTGCGCGCCCATGGCGACGTTGCGGGCGGTGACGGCGGTGGCGATGGAGTTCGACATCCCGGTGCAGGTGGCGGTCGAGGAGTCGATGGCCTGCGGCATCGGGGTGTGCATGACGTGCGTGCTGCCCGTCATCGGCGAGGACGGGGCGACGAGGATGGTCAGGGCATGCGCCGAGGGCCCGGTGTTCCGGGGAGAGCGGGTGCGGTTCGAGGACGTGGGGACCATCCCGTTCGACGCGCTGGGCGCCCCTGGAGGCGGGGCACGACATGTCAGTTGATATGCGGACTTTTCTGGCGCATGTGGAGCTGGCGAACCCGATCACCACGGCGGCCGGCTGCGCCTCCTCAGGACGGGAACTGGCCCAGTTCTTCGACCTGCACCGGCTCGGCGCCCTCACCACCCGCTCGATCACCATGGCGCCGCGCGCCGGCCGGCCCACCCCCCGCATGGCCGAGACCCCCTCGGGCATGCTCAACTCCGTCGGCCTGCAGGGCCCAGGCATCGACGCGTTCCTGGAGCGCGAACTGCCCTGGCTGGCCCAGCGCGGCATCAGGACCATCGTCTCGATCGGCGGGGGCACCGTCGCCGAATACTCCGAACTGGCCCGCAGGCTGGCCGACGCGCCCGGCGTCACCGCCCTGGAGATCAACCTCTCCTGCCCGAACATGGAGGACCGCGGCCGCGTCTTCGCCCGCGAAGGCAGCGCGGCGGCCGAGGTGATCGCCTCCGTACGCTCCATCATGCGCTACGACGTCCCCGTCGTCGCCAAGCTCGCGCCCGACGTCGCCGACATCGTCTCGGTCGCGCGGGCGTGCGTGGACGCCGGGGCCGACGCCCTGTCCATGATCAACAACCCGCTGGGCATGGCCATCGACACCGAGGCGCTGCGGCCCTCGCTCGCCGCCGTGACCGGCGGGCTGTCGGGGCCGGCCGTCCTGCCGCTCGCCGTACGGTGCGTCTGGCAGGTTCACGCCGCGCTGCCCGGTGTCCCCCTGATCGGGATGGGCGGCGTGATGAGCGGCAAGGACGCCTTCCAGCTCGTCCTCGCGGGGGCCTGCGTCGTCGGGGTCGGCACGGCGCTCTTCCACGACCCGTACGCCTGCCTGCGCATCGAACGTGAGCTCGAAGACCTCCTCCGGGCGCGCGGCCTGCAGCGGCTCGCCGACGCCGTCGGCCTCGCGCACCGGCCCCCAGGCAGCGCGCCCCGGCATCTACTGGTCGACTCCGAAGAGAGCACCCCGTGACCACCCAGGTCCAACCCGGCTTCGCCCGTCGGCCCGGGGCGTTGGTCCGTGGCTTCGGCCCCCGGCTTTGCCGCCCATGGCTTCGGCGGCGGCTTCGACCCCCGCCGCCGACGCGGAGGAGCACCCTTGATTCCCCCCGCCCGCACTCGCTCCAGCACCTGAGGAGAGCACGTCTTGACTCCCGCACCGATCGCCGTCGCCCTCGACGCACCCGACCTGGAAACCGCAGCCCGGTGGGCGGCCCTCGTGACGCCGCACGTCAGCACGGTCAAGGTGGGCCTGGAGCTCTACCTGCGCTACGGCCCCGAAGTGATCGCCTCCGTCAAGGGAGCCAGCGGTGTGGAGGTGTTCCTCGACCTCAAGCTCCACGACATCCCCAACACCGTCGCCGGGGCCGCCCGCGCCGTGGCCCGCCTGCGTCCCGCGATCCTCACGGTGCACGCCGCCGGCGGGCCCGCAATGATCAGGGCCGCCGTGGAGGCGGCGCCGCACACAGAGATCGCCGCCGTGACGATTCTCACCTCTCTGACCGAGACCGACCTCGACCGCATCGGGCTCGCGGGCCCGGCCGACGCCGCCGTACGCCGGTTGGCAGCGCTGTCGGTCGAGGCGGGCGCGACCGCGCTCGTGTGCTCGCCCAACGAGGTGCCCGCCGTGCGGGCGGAGGTGGGGGACGGGATCAGGCTGATCACGCCGGGCGTGCGGCCTGAGGGCGCCGCCACGCAGGACCAGGCGCGCGTGGCGACGCCCGAGCAGGCGCTCGCGGACGGAGCGGACCTGCTCGTCATCGGCCGCCCCATCACGGGCTCACCCGACCCGGGCGCCGCGGCCGCCGCCATCGCCGCGTCTCTCCGGCGTTCTGTGTGATGCCCTTCTGACCTGCCTTTACGGCAGGCCTGGCTTGCCCGCACGCGCCGACGTTCGTTTCCGTCTGTCATGGCCGGTCGTGAAGGCTCACGTGGAACTCGCCGTGACGAGCGCACGCTTGACCCGGGCCGTGCACCTGTTGCCCCGGGCCGTGACCCCTGCACGGGTGCACGCGCGCCCATACGGCCTGGTACGCCCGAGTGCCGTGCGGTCCCGGGTGTTCTCGCGCTGCCCACATGGCCGGGTGCCCGGCAGGCTGCGGACGCCCGTCACGTGCTTGCGCCGGCGTACGGGCGCGACGCTGGGCCGGCACTCGTTCCCCGCGCCCGGGGGGCACGGCGGAGGAGAGCGGGGCGTCGGATCCGTGGCGCGCGATCCCGGGCCTGCGTCTTGCCCGGAACGCTGGATCGGGCGCCTCCGGCGGTGGCGTCGAGGACGGGGCCTCCGACTCGAGCCTCGCCGGGTGCGCGTTTGACGGCGCGAGTCAGGAGGTGGTCGCCGCGCCTGTCCGTGCGCCCGTCGCCATGGGGCGGTGATCACGGTCGGGCGGGCACGATGGATCTTGTCGTCCGGTGCCGCTGGCAAGATCATAAGCCATTCCCGAAGCGGTCGCACACCGATCCCCGAGAAGGTTTCGGCCCAGGTGTGAGCGGGATTTCGGACAATGCCGGACGGCTGAAACGCGATCTTCATTGCGTTTCGCGGCGTCGTCGCGCGCCGCCTCCCTGAACGGGAAGTGCGGCGATTTGATCAGCACAATGTGATTTTACAAGCACGGACAGTGATGAAGTGAATTTTGTCGCGAGAGAAACCGCTCTTGACGTTGCTTAGAGGGCGATGACCAGCTAGTTTCCCTTCCCGTCCGAGTACATCGACAGAAATTCGAGGTGACCCGGCGTGGCTCTTCCTCCCCTGACCCCCGAGCAGCGCGCCGCAGCCCTGGAGAAGGCTGCCAAGGCCCGTAAAGAGCGTGCCGAGGTCAAGAACCGGCTCAAGCATGGCGCGGTTTCTCTGGCTGAGGTGCTCAAGGATGGGCAGACCGACGACGTCATCGGCAAGATGAAGGTGTCGGCTTTGTTGGAATCGCTCCCAGGCGTGGGCAAGGTCCGCGCCAAGCAGCTGATGGAGCGGCTGGCCATCGCCGAGTCCCGCCGCGTGCGGGGCCTCGGCGCGAACCAGAGGGCCTCCCTCGAGCGCGAGTTCGGTGGCAACGAGAGCTAATCTCTGTTCCACACGAAAGCGCAGGTTCAACGGGGGGTAGGAAGTGGCCGACAGGTCCTGGTCCGGCGACGTCAGTGCCCACGAGACTGTCGGATCGGGAGCGGAGGACGGCTTCCTGCCCCTGAGTGAGAGACGGCTGACGGTCCTTTCTGGGCCGTCGGGCGTCGGCAAGTCCACGGTCGTCGCCGAGCTCCGGCGGGCACACCCCGAAGTGTGGCTGTCGGTCTCGGTGACCACCAGGAGGCCCCGGCCCGGCGAGGTGCACGGGGTCCACTACTACTTCGTCGACAACGACGAGTTCGACCGCCTCGTGGCGGCCGGTGAGCTGCTGGAATGGGCGGAGTTCGCGGGCAACCGCTACGGCACGCCCCGCGAGCCGGTGCTGAAGAAACTCGCGGAGGGCGTACCGACTCTGCTGGAGATCGACCTCGAAGGCGCCAGACAGGTGCGGCGCAGCATGCCCGAGGCCTTGCTGATCTTCCTGACCCCGCCCAGCTGGGAGGAACTGGAGAAGCGGCTGCGCGGGCGCGGCACCGAACCCGAGGACGTCATCGCGCGCCGTCTGGCGGCCGGGCGGATCGAGATGGCCGCCGAGTCCGAGTTCGACCTCACCCTGGTGAACACGAGTGTCCAGGACGTGTGCCGCCGGCTGATAGCCTTGATGACTGACCCTCAGGGGGTCACGACAACCACCAACCGAGAGGTCTGACAATCGTGGCAGGCATTTCCCCGGCCGCGGAGGGCATCACCAACCCGCCGATCGACGCGCTGCTCGACATCGTCGACAGCAAATACTCCCTGGTGATCATGGGTGCCAAGCGCGCTCGCCAGATCAACGCCTACTACTCCCAGCTCGGCGAGGGCCTGCTGGAATACGTCGGGCCGCTGGTCGAGACGCATGCTCAGGAGAAGCCGCTGTCCATCGCGTTGCGTGAGGTCTCCGAGGGCCTGCTCAACGCCGAGCCCATCGAAGGCGCGGTCTGACCCCTTCGATGAAGGTCGTCCTGGGCGTCAGCGGCGGCATCGCCGCGTACAAGGCATGTGAGCTGCTGCGCCTGTTCACCGAGTCGGGGCACGAGGTGCGGGTCGTCCCGACCCGCGAGGCCCTGAAGTTCGTGGGCGCGCCCACCTGGGCCGCCCTGTCGGGCAACCCCGTGAGCGCCGAGGTGTGGGACGACGTTCACGAGGTTCCCCACGTGCGGATCGGCCGGCAGGCCGACCTCGTCGTGGTGGCGCCCGCGACCGCCGACGTGCTCGCCAAGGCGGCGCACGGGCTGGCGGGCGATCTGCTCACCAACACGTTGCTGACCGCGAGCTGCCCGGTCGTGTTCGCGCCCGCGATGCACACCGAGATGTGGCAGCATCCCGCCACCCGCGCCAACGTCGCGACGCTGCGCGAGCGCGGCTCCATCGTGATCGACCCCGCCGTGGGGCGGCTCACCGGAGCCGACACCGGTCCCGGCAGGCTGCCCGACCCGGCCGAGATCTTCCAGATCTGCCGGCGCGTGCTGCGCGGCCGGCCGCGTGACCTGTCCGGGCGCAGGATCGTCGTGTCCGCGGGGGGCACGCGCGAGGCGATCGACCCGGTCCGTTTCATCGGCAATCGTTCGTCCGGGCTGCAGGGCTACGCCCTGGCCCGTACAGCCGTCGCCCGTGGGGCGGAGGTGACCCTCGTCGCGGCCAACGTCACGCTGCCCGATCCCGCCGGGGCCACGGTGGTGCGGGTGGAGTCCACGGCCGAGTTGCGTGATGCGGTGCTGGCCGCCTCGGGCGAGGCCGACGTCGTGGTGATGGCGGCGGCCGTGGCCGACTTCCGGCCCGCGACGCGGCACGACGAGAAGATCAAGAAGTCCCATGGCGAGCCCGAGTCCATCCAGCTGACGAAAAATCCCGACATCCTCGCTGAGCTGGGGCGGCGCCGTCTCCAGGCCCGCCCCGCCGATCCGGCCGGTGCCGGGGAGACGGCGGGCGCTGCTGTCCCGGCGGGAGCGGCGGCACACCCGGGGAGAGGGACGGCCGGCGCGGCGGGAAGGGCGGCCGGCCCGGCGAGTGTCGCGCGACCGGCCGGGGCCTCAGGTCCTGGCGGTGCTCAGGGTTCGGCGGGCGCCGGCGGATCGGCCGGAGAGTCTCGTCCGGCGGACGTGCGGGGCCCGGGTGCGGTGGCCGGCGCGGCGGGTGCCGTGGCCGGCGAGCCGTCCGGTCGTGTCGCGCCCGGAGGCGTCCCGTCCAGTGGTGAAGTGCGCGGAGGCGTCCCGTCCGGTGGTGTCGGCTCTGGAGGCGGGTCGGAGGCGGCGCAGGGCCGGGTGGCGCGCGGGCCGCACCCTGAGGTGATTGTCGGCTTCGCGGCCGAGACGCACGACGTGCTCGCCAACGGCCGGGCCAAGCTCGTGCGCAAGGGGTGTGACCTGCTGGTCGTCAACCAGGTGGGTGAGGGCAAGGCCTTCGGCACCTCCGACAACGCGGCCACCGTGCTCGTCGCGGGCGGTGAGCCGGTCGAGGTGCCTCTCGGTCCCAAGGAGGATCTCGCCGACGCCGTGTGGGATCTCGTGGCGGCCCGTCTCACGTGACCGAGGGACCGTACTGACGGTTGCATAGGGGGCGCGAGCGGCGAAGAACGTACAAATCGTGTCAGACTCATTTCCAAATGACATGTTGCGACATCCCCGTACGCCTGCGGATACTTGGGGCAAGGGGGGATGGAATGCCGGTGGGTTCTGCTGTCAGGGATCGTTGTAGGACATTGCTCGCCGACCAAGGGGAGCTCCATTACGTCTTTCCCGCACGTTCGGTGGGAACGACGGAAAGTGGACATTTCCTCATCGTTGTGACCGATGCCGCTATCTCGGTGCTCGCCACCAGGACGCTCAGAAGCGATCGTCCCGTCGCCGTGTTGGCCTCGTTCCCGAGGCACACCAGGCTGGGTCCCATCCAGCCTGGACCGATAATCGAGCTGGGCTCTATGGCCTTCGAATTCGATGAGGAGTACACCGCCGTGGTCAAGGCCGCCGACGCGGAAGTCTTCGCGCCGGAGACCCTGCCTCCCGATCCGCTGCCCGACCTGTGATGCCCGACATGCGGTGTGCGGCTTCGCGGCCGGGCACCGGGTGGGGCTAGACTTCGGCGAAGCCCAGGTCCGCCCGTTCGGCCCTGAGCCGTACATACGTCAGCAGCCGCTGCATGAGGAGCCACTGAGTTGTCACGTCGCCTGTTCACCTCCGAGTCGGTCACCGAGGGCCACCCGGACAAGATCGCCGACCAGATCAGTGACGCGATTCTCGACACCATGCTCAAAGACGATCCGAAGAGCCGGGTCGCCGTCGAGACGATGATCACTACCGGCCAGGTCCATGTCGCAGGCGAGGTCACCACTGAGACCTACGTCGACATCCCTGGCGTCATCCGGGAGAAGATCCTTGAGATCGGCTACGACGCCTCCCACAAGGGCTTCGACGGCGCCTCGTGCGGTGTGTCGGTGTCCATCGGCGCGCAGTCGCCCGACATCGCCCAGGGCGTCGACGCCGCCTACGAGCACCGTGAGGGCGAGGACGGCGACGAGCTCGACCGTCAGGGCGCCGGTGACCAGGGCCTCATGTTCGGCTATGCCTGCCGCGAGACCCCCGAGCTGATGCCCCTGCCGATCACCCTGGCCCACCGGCTCGCCCTGCGCCTGTCCCAGGTGCGCAAGGACGGCACGGTCCCCTACCTCAGGCCCGACGGCAAGACCCAGGTCACCGTCGAGTACGACGGCGACACGCCGATCCGGCTCGACACGGTGGTCGTCTCGACGCAGCACGCCGCCGAGATCGACCTCAAGGAGATGCTGACGCCCGACATCAAGGAGCACGTGGTCGACCCCGTGCTCGCGGAGCTCGACCTCGACACCGACGGCTACCGCCTGCTGGTCAACCCGACCGGCCGCTTCGAGATCGGCGGCCCGATGGGCGACGCCGGGCTCACCGGACGTAAGATCATCATCGACACCTACGGCGGCATGGCCCGCCACGGCGGCGGCGCCTTCTCCGGCAAGGACCCGTCCAAGGTCGACCGCTCGGCCGCCTACGCGATGCGCTGGGTCGCCAAGAACGTCGTCGCGGCGGGGCTCGCCGACCGGTGCGAGGTCCAGGTGGCGTACGCGATCGGCAAGGCCAAGCCGGTCGGGCTGTTCGTGGAGTGCTTCGGCACGGAGAAGGTCGCCGTGGAGAAGATCCAGGAGGCCGTCCTGCAGGTGTTCGACCTGCGCCCGGCCGCCATCATCCGCGACCTCGACCTCCTGCGGCCCATCTACTCGGAGACCGCCGCCTACGGGCACTTCGGCCGTGAGGGCTTCTCCTGGGAGTCCACCGACCGCGCCGAGACCCTGCGCACCGCCGCCGGCATGTGAGCCGCCGCCGTCTGCGACCCGCTCTTCCCGGGCGCCGGCCCCCGGGAGCGGGGCGCCGCCGGCCGGCATGACGTGACCGGTCAACCCCCGGACTCCGCCGAGCCCGAGGGTTGACCGGTGAACGTGCCTTTCCCCTGGCAGCGGGGTGCTGCCTGGGCCTTCGCCCGGCTTGAAACGGGACTGCCGCGCTATGGGGATGACGTTTCTTCAAGGCGTCCGTACCGTGTGCGGGCGGCGGACGCCGTGGGTGGTGAGGTCTGGTAGACGTAGGGCGTGACCCACTCCGACGACGCCCTCCTGCCGCTCGACGCCGTGCGGCCTCCAGCGTCGTCCAAGGACGCCAAAGGCGCTCCCGTGCCCGCTCCCGAGCGGCCGGTGGCGAGGATCGTGGTGGACAGCCCGCTGCCACACCTCGACCGCTCCTTCGACTACCTGATCCCGGCCTCCATGCACGAGACGGCCGAGCCGGGCGTGCGGGTCAGGGTGCGGTTCGCGGGAAAGCTCGTGGACGGGTTCCTCCTGGAACGGGTCGAGGAGAGCGAGCACGAGGGACGGCTCACGCCTGTCGAACGCGTGGTCTCTCCCGAGCGCGTGCTCACCCCGGAGATCGCCGGGCTGGCCCGTGCCGTCGCCGACCGGTACGCGGGCACCCTGACCGACGTGCTCCGCCTCGCCGTCCCGCCGCGCCACGCCAAGGTCGAGTCGGAGACCCCGAAGGTGCCGGCCCCGTCCGGCCCGCCCGCCCTGGCTGCGCGCGCCGCCACCGATGGAGGACCCGATGACCCGGCCTCGCCGGGGAACCCCGGCGAAGGGGGACCGCCCCAACCTGGCGACGTTCCCGCCGCGGGGCGGCCGCGCTCCGGCGAGAGGGAGGGGGCGGCGAAGGAGCTCACGACGGGTGAAGCGTCCCCGGTGGAGGAGAACCGGCCGCCGGAGCGGGCGGCGAGCGACGTACGCGCCGGTCAGGCGGCCCCGCACGGGAGCGGCGAACGTGCCGCGAGCCCCCCGGGCGCCGGAGAGGACACCAGGAAACACGTTGAGCAGGCGGTTCCGGCCGGTGACGCGGCGGCGACGCCGGCAGATGGCGCCGGCCCGGTGGTGCCGGCCGAGGGGGCGAAGGAGAGTGCGTGGGACGACTATCCCACTGGGCCCTCCTTCCTGGACGCGTTGCGCTGCGGGCGCGCACCCCGGGCCGTGTGGTCGGCCCTTCCCGGTGCCCGCGGGTGGGCGAGGGCGGTGGCCGAGGCCGTGCACGCGACGCTGGACGGCGGCAGGGGCGCGGTCCTCGTGGTGCCCGACGGCAAGGACGTGGCGCTGGTGGACACCGAGTTCGAGCGGGTGCTGGGCCCCGGCAGGCACGTGGCGCTCACGGCCGGTCTGGGTCCGGCGGAGCGGTACAGACGGTGGCTGAAGGTGCTGAGAGGCCAGGTGCGCGCCGTTGTCGGCACCAGGGCCGCCATGTTCGCCCCCGTGGCGGATCTCGGCCTGGTGGCCATCTGGGACGACGGCGACGATCTGCACGCCGAGCGCCTGGCCCCGTACCCGCACGCGCGGGAGGTGCTCGGGCTCAGGGCGCACAGGACCGGCGCGGCGATGCTGATCGGCGGATACGCGCGCACCGCCGAGGCCACGCAGCTCATCGCCTCCCGCTGGGCCAGGCCGATCGTGGCCGCCCGTACGACGATCAGGAGCCTGGCCCCCCGCGTGCGCCCCGCGGGTGAGGACGCCGAGCTCGCCAAGGACCAGGCGGCGCGGCAGGCCAGGCTTCCGAGCATCGCCTGGCGGGCCTTGCGGCAGGGGCTGGAGAAGGGACCGGTGCTGGTGCAGGTGCCCAGACGCGGCTACCTGCCCGCCCTGGCCTGCCGGCACTGCCGTACGCCCGCCCGGTGCGTCCTGCCTCCCACCAGGACGGCCGCTCCTGCCCTTCCGTCGCCGAGCGCGAAGCCCTCAGGTCCGGCGGTCATGGTGGGGGCGATCCAGCTCGGCGGCCCTGACCCGCTCACCGGGCCGAGCCCGGCAGGGCCGCCCGGTGGCGCGGATCCGGGCTACGGGTCGTCGCCGGCCGGCCGGACCGGCGCCGAGGGTGCGGTGAGCGGCCCGTCCGCGCCCGGGAAGGGGGCTGCGTCCGACGGCCGGTCCGAGGCCGGCCGGCAGGGCGCGGATGACCGGCGAGCGCACGCCGCCCGCCGGGAACGCGCGCCCGACCGAGCCGATAGGACGGCAACCGGTCCGGCCGGCGGGACGGGCACCGGTCGTGGCGAAGGGTCCGGGGCTGGTGGGACCGGTGCCGGTGTGAGTGAGCGAACGGATCCCGGCCCTGTGGGCGAGGGCGGGCGGTTGTGTCATGGCCCGCTGGCGCTCAGAGGTGGCCACGCCGCCCCCTACTGCCGCTGGTGCGGCCGGGTGGATGCGCGCTGGCGGTGCCCCTCCTGCGGAAGTCCCCGGCTGCGCGCCGTCGTCACCGGCGCCCGGCGTACGGCGGAGGAGCTCGGCAGGGCCTTCCCTTCCGTGCCGGTGCGCACGTCCGGCCGTGACGGCGTGCTGGCCACCGTGCCGGCCACCCGCGCGCTGGTCGTCGCCACCCCCGGCGCCGAACCCGTCGCGGAAGGGGGATACGCGGCCGCCGTGCTGCTGGACGGGTGGGCGCTGCTGGGCAGGGCCGACCTGAGGGCGTCCGAGGAGGCGGTGCGCCGCTGGATGAACGCCGCCGCCCTGCTCCGCCCCGGCGCCGAGCTGGTCGTGCTCGGGGACGCGGCGCTGCCCGCCGTACAGGCGCTGGTCAGGTGGGATCCCGTCACGCACGCTGAGCGTGAGCTGGGCGAGCGCGCCGAGCTCGGCTTCCCGCCCGCGGTGCGGATGGCGACGCTCACGGGCGCGGCGAGCGCGGTCAGGCAGATGCTCGACGAGGTACGCCTGCCGCCCGGCGCCCAGGTGCTCGGCCCCGTGCCGGTGGACGAGCAGGGACAGGAGCGCGCCATGATCCGCGTACGCCGCCAGGGCGGCGCCGCGCTGGCGGCCGCGCTCAAGGGCGCCAGCGGCGTGCGCGCGGCGCGCAAGACACCGGAGGTGGTGAGGGTGAGTGTCGACCCGCTCGACCTGATTTAGACCGTTTCCCCGATTCGCTCATCTCATGGCCAGCCGTTAGCGTGCCTCTGTGTCGATCGAATGGGTGAACCAGGCCATCGACGACCTGCGTGCTTGGGGGCGCTCGCGGGACGTCGAAGTGGACGCGGACGAGGTCCGCCTGCTCTGCGACTACGCCAGCGACTACCTCAACGTCAACGAGCTGGGTGACTTCACCCCTGAGACGTTCGACGAGCTGCTGCTGTCCATCTACCCGCGCAAGGTCATCGCGCCGCCGGAGAGCGCGGAGGAGACCGTGTCCGCGGCCCGCACTCTGGTGGCCTTCCTCAGCGAGCGCGGGGCGGTGAGCGAGGAGACGGCGGCGCTCATGCGCGGCCGGCTGGAGGACATCGGGACGCGCATGCCCGAGGCGCTCGCCGATCCGGCCAACTTCGGCATGGCCAAGAGCCTGTTCAGCTCGATCGGGCCCGAATCGCTCGAGCAGTCGATCGCCATCCCGTCGGGCGAGGTGCCCGATCTCGGCGAGGCGCCCTGTGACTGCCCGGGCTGCTCGCCGCTGCCGGCCGCCCGGCTGGCCCCGGCCGACGACCTGCGCGCCGCGCTCGCCTCGGTGCCGATGCTGGCCGAGCAGCCGCTGCCGCAGGACGGCGGCGACCCGCTGGAAGGCTGGGCGCGGGCGGTGGCCCGCATGCTGGAGCCGGGAACGAGAGGCGCGGTCACCGGCTCCGTCGAGCTCGACGAGGGCCTCTACGACCTGTTCGACATGCTCTACCGGCTGCAGGTGCGGGTGCCCGTCACGGTGATCGGCGACTATCTCGACGAGGTCGCCGGTGACGGCGGGGCCGATCTCGGCGCCGTGCTCGACCGGCTGGCCTGGCACGGCATGATCGAGGTCACCGGCGACACCGCGGAGCTGACGCCCCTGGCGGTGTGGGGGCTGCGCGAGCACTACCTGTCGCTGGGGCTCGACGCCCCGCAGGCCTCCGACCTGGCCGAGGCCGACGCCCGTGGCCTCATCGAAGGGCTGCTCGAAGGCGTGCCCGCCGAGCTGGCCGAGGACGACATCAGCCGCTGGCTGACCGGAAGGGACGCCGGAGAGGCCGCGGCCGAGCTGCTGGGCGCCGCCTCCGGCGCGCCGGCCGTGGCCCGCGGCATCGCGATCACCATCGTCGACCGGCTCGGCCAGGAGGCGGAGCCGCAGGTGCGCGACTATCTCGACGACCAGGAGCTGCGCCCGCACGCCATCCACTGGCTGGCCGCCAGGGGGCTGCCCGCGCCGCAGCTCACCCAGGAGGAACTGCTCTGGGTCAGCGTCGACATGCTGGCGCTGGCGATGCCGGCGGCCGAGGAGGACCTCGAGGTGTTCGCCGAGAACATGGCCGCCTCCGGCCCGTCCGCCCACATGATCGAGGAGATGTGGCGGGTCGACCATCCCGACGTGGTCGACGTGCTCGAGCTGCTCGGACGCTCCATACCGGACGGCACGGTCGCCAAGGCGGCCCGCAAGGCCGCGTTCAAGGCCCGGTCCCGGGCCATCCGTTGAGTACGCTCATGTGACTCCTGTGCAGTAAGTTTCGTGGGTGGCCAACAATGTCTTCGACCTCGCCGAGCTGCGCAAGCTGATCGATGAGCAGGCCGCCGTGCCGTCACGGCCTCCAGTGGAGACTCCCGTGGAGCATGAGGCGCTGACGTTCCCGCCGGTCCGGCCGGCGCCCGACGCCGAGCTGGCCAGGGCGGTGCCCGCGGTTCCGCTCGTCGCCGACGCGATCAGGCTCACGAGCTGGACGGGCATCCGCGAGGTGACCGCGGAGGGGCACCTCGACGAGGCCGCCGCGCGGGCCGCGGCCGAGGAACTCGGCGTGCCGGCCGTACGGCTGCGTCTCATCTGGATCGTCGCCGTCAACACCGGGCTGCTGCAGATCGTCGGCGGGCGGGCCTCGCGAGGTCCGCTGACGATGCAGCTCACCGTCGAGGCCACGCTGGAGTTCTGGGACGGCGTGGTCATGGACGTGCTCGACCGCGCCGACGAGGGCCTGACGGGCTCGGCCGTGGTCGACGGCCACCTGGCCGAGATGCTGGCCACAATCTACTCCGTGCGCTCGGGCGTCGCCACGGCCAACCTCGCGCGCGGCATTCTGCAGTCCCACGAGGTCGCCTGCGCGCCGGGACCGGCCGAGATGCGCAGGATCGCCGCGGCGCTGCCCGCGGAGCTCCTGGAGGCGCTGTCGCTGCTGACCTACTGCGGGCTCGTCGAGCAGACCGCCGCGGGCCGCACCGCGCTCACCCCGCTCGGCGTCTGGGCCATCCGCCGCGACCTGCTGCGCGAGGGCCATGACGCGCCGACCACGGCCGAGGTGGAGGTGTACGCCGACCTGTCCGCGGCCGAGCTGGTCGACGAGCTGGTCAAGGGAGCGGCCACGCAGAGCGCGGTCGCGGGGTGGCTGGAGCGCCGCCCGCCTGAGTCGGCCGCCCGCGCCCTGATCGAGATCGCCGCCTCCGGCACGGCCGGGCAGCGCGGCGCGGTCGGCGCGATCCTGGAGGAGCTCGGCCCGGAGGCGGAGCAACCCGTCAGGGAGGCGCTCGGCGATCCGCTGATGCGCCGCTACGCCGCCTCGTGGCTGCACATCCGCGACCTCGAGGCGCCGGCGCTCAGCCCGGAGGACCACACCTGGATCGCGGTCGACTCGCTGGCGGCCCTCATGCACGTGTCGGGCCACGCGGCCGGCCGGCTCGACACCCCGGAGCCCGGCGAGGACCTGATCAAACTGGTCGGCGAGATGCCCTCGGTCGATCACCCCGACACGATCGCCGTGCTCGACATGCTCGCGACGGCCCACGACGACCAGGCCGTGGTCAAGGCGGCGCGCAAGGCCGCGATGAAGGCGCGTTCCCTGGCGCACGACGGCTTGCGCACGACGGCCCGCCGCAGGTGAGCGGCCCGCCGCCGGGCGCGGGCGGCGCGGGAGGCCGTTCGCAGGTGACAGGCTCCACTAAACTGGGCTGATCCACGTTCGAGAAACGGAGTGACCCCCTTGGCGATCCAGTCGATCCGGCTGTTCGGAGATCCGGTGCTGCGCACCCCGGCGGCCCCGGTCGTCGACTTCGACAAGGAGCTCCGCAAGCTGGTCAAGGACCTCACCGACACGATGATGGACGCTCCTGGCGCGGGCCTGGCGGCGCCGCAGATCGGCGTCGGGCTGCGGGTGTTCACCTATTACGTCGACGATCAGCTCGGCCATCTGATCAACCCCGACCTCGACCTGTCCTCCGATGTCGACGAGGAGGGCGAGGAGGGCTGCCTGTCCTTCCCCGGCCTGTCGTTCCCGACACCGCGCGCCGTCCGCGCCGTGGCCAAGGGTTTCAACATGCACGGCGAGCCCGTCGTCCTGGAGGGCACCGACCTGATGGCCCGGTGTTTCCAGCACGAGACCGACCACCTCGACGGCATCCTGTTCATCGACCGCATGGACCCCAAGCAGCGCAAGCTCGCCATGAAAGCCGTGCGCGAGGCCGAGTGGAGCGGGCTGTCCGCCCCGGTGATCAAGACCTCTCCGCACCCCACCGGCGGAAAGGCGCTCTGAGAGCATGCGCCTGGTCTTCGCGGGCACACCTGCGACGGCGCTGCCGTCGCTGCGCACCCTCATCGACTCTCCCCGGCACGACGTGGTGGCGGTCGTCACCCGCCCCGACGCCCAGTCGGGCCGGGGCCGCAAGGTGCATCCCTCTCCGGTGGCCGAGATGGCCGAGGAGGCGGGCATCGAGGTGCTGCGCCCGCAGAAGGCCGGCGACCCCGCCTTCCTCGACCGGCTGCGCGCGATCGCGCCCGACTGCTGCCCGGTCGTCGCCTACGGCGCGCTGCTGCCGCAGGCGGCCCTCGACGTGCCCCGGCACGGCTGGATCAACCTGCACTTCTCGATCCTGCCGGCCTGGCGCGGAGCAGCCCCCGTGCAGCACGCCATCCTGCACGGCGACGAGATCACCGGCGCGAGCACGTTCCAGATCGTCAAGGAGCTCGACGCGGGGCCCGTCTACGGCGCGCTCACCGAGGAGATCCGGGCCTCCGACACCAGCGGCACTTTGCTGGAACGCCTGTCGATCTCGGGGGCGGGCCTGCTCGCCGCCACGCTCGACGGCGTCGAGGACGGCACCTTGGAGGCCCGGCCGCAACCGGCGGAGGGCGTGAGCGTCGCACCCAAGATCACCGTTTCCGACGCCCGGGTCGCATGGGACAGGCCAGCCCTGCACGTCGACCGGCTGATCAGGGCCTGCACCCCGAGCCCGGGGGCGTGGACCGAATTCAGAGGGCAGCGGGTGAAGCTCGGCCCGGTGCGGGTGCTCCCCGGCGAACGGCTGGCGCCGGGTGTGATCTTCGCGGCGAAGACCGCGGTGCGGGTGGGCACCGCGACCGACGCGGTGGAGCTCGGCGAGGTGCAGCCTCAGGGCAAGCGGCTCATGGGAGCCGTCGAGTGGGCCCGGGGCGTCCGCCCCGAGGACGAAGAGAGGTTCACGTGATCCGGCGCGACGGGTGCCGGGCATGAGCGACGCGGGCAACCGGAGGGCCGGCGGCAGCCGTCGTCGAGGGCCTCGCAGACCGGTGCGCGACCAGGCCCGAAACGCCGCCTTCGACGTCGTGCGGGCGGTCGGCGAGCGCGACGCCTACGCCAACCTGCTGCTGCCGCGGCTGCTGCGCGATCGCGGGATCAAGGGGCGGGACGCGGCGCTGGCGACCGAGCTGGCCTACGGCACGCTGCGCGGCCTCGGCACCTACGACGCGATCATCGAGATGTGCAGCGACCGCGCGCCCGACCCCGACGTGCTCGACGCCCTCAGGCTCGGCGCGCACCAACTGCTGCGCATGCGCGTGCCGCCGCACGCCGCCGTCGGCACCACCGTCGACCTCGTACGCCTGCGCATCGGCGCGGGCGCGGCCAAGTTCGTCAACGCGGTGCTCCGCAAGATCGGCTCCAGGACGATCGAGGAGTGGCTGCCCATCGTCGCCCCCGACGCGGCGGACGACCCGGTGGGCCACCTCGCCGTCGCCCATGCTCATCCCCGGTGGATCGTATCGGCGTTCCGCGACGCGCTGGGCGGCCCTGACGAGATGCCCGCGCTGCTCGAGGCCGACAACGCCCGGCCATTGGTGACGCTGGTCGCCCGGCCGGGGCGCAGCTCGGTGGCGGAGCTGGAGAAGTCGGGCGCCGCGCCGGGCCGCTACTCCCCGTACGCCGCCTATCTGCGTGAGGGCGACCCCGGCCAGATCGCGGCGGTCGCCGAGACCCGCGCCGCCGTGCAGGACGAAGCCAGCCAGCTGGTGGCGCTCGCGCTGACCCGGGTTCCGGTCGAGGGCAATGGCGAGGAGCGGTGGCTCGACCTGTGCGCTGGCCCCGGCGGCAAGGCCGGGCTGCTCGACGCCATCGCCGTGCACGGCGACCAGGCGGGGATCGACCTTGGAGAGCCGGGCGCCTTCGCGGGTGGGGCCCGGTTGCTGGCCGCCGACTCGCAGCACCATCGGGCGCGGCTGGTCCATCAGACCACCAGGGACGCCTGGGTGGTCACGGCCGACGGCACCGAGCCCGCCTGGCGGGAGGGCGCGTTCGACCGGGTCATGCTCGACGCGCCCTGCACCGGGCTCGGCGCGCTGCGGCGGCGTCCGGAGGCGCGCTGGCGGCGCGACCCGGCCGGCATCGGCGACCTGGGCAAGCTGCAGCGCCGGCTGCTCGGCACGGCGCTCGACGCCGTGCGGCCGGGGGGCGTCGTGGCGTACGTGACCTGCTCGCCCCACCTGGCGGAGACCCGGGTCGTGGTCGGCGACGTCGTCACGCGCAGGAAGGACGCCGAGCAGCTCGACGCTCGGGCCTTCCTCCCGGGCGTCGACGGGCTGGGAGAGGGACCGCACGCCCAGTTCTGGCCGCACCGGCACGGCACCGACGCCATGTTCCTGGCCCTGCTGCGCAGACGTCGCTGATCTCTTCGCGCGCCGTCCGCCCAGCTCAGCGGGCAGATACGGCGCCGGCCAGGCAGCCGGGAGCATCGGGCCAGGCATGACGGCGCCCGGATGGGACACGGAGGGCAGGGCGGAGGGCAGGGTGGAGGGCAGGGTGGATTTCCTGGACGAGTTGCACCTGGCGGAGCTCGGGCCGATCATCGGGCTCC
>NZ_JAAAHR010000053.1:0-49564 GCF_009908215.1 Nonomuraea sp. K271
CTCACGCCCAGGCAGGCGATGCCGAACCCGCCCGCCGCCGCCACCGCCAGCCCTCGCCGGTACGGCAGCCCGCGCGCCGCCGCGAACCCGGCGATCCCGGCCAGGCAGAGCACCAGCCTGCCCACCGCCCCCGCGACCGTGTCGTATCCCACCGGCACGGCCTGCGCGTTCCAGATCCCGCCCAGCGACAGCAGGCTCCCCACCGCGCCGAACGGCCCGTCCGCACGGGCGGCGAACGCCTCCACCCCCGTCGCGTCACCGGTCAGCACGCCTGGCCGCAACAGCGTGGGCACCAGCCAAGGCAGGCTGAACCCGGCCAGCACCGCCACCACCGGCGCGACCCGCGCCACCCGCGCTGTCCAGGGCGTGCGGCCCTCCCGGAGCACGGCCAGCGGAAGCGCCGTCAGCGCGGTGATCGCCATGGCCGCGAACCCCCCGGCCGCCGCGGGCGTCATCGCCACCGCCGACCGGCGGGCCGAGCCGGTCGCCCGCACCACCCACGGCAGCGCCGCGTACCCGAGCAGCAGCGCCCACTGCCCCATCAGCAGCCGCTCGGCCACGTACGGATTCCACACGTAGAACGTCCCGGCCACCAGCCGGGGCGTGAGCCGTCGCGACGGCACGAGCAGCGCCGCGCCCGAGCACCCCAGCACGAACACGCCCAGCAGGATCACCTTCTGCACCACCTCGGCCGGCAGCACCCAGGACAGCGCCGTGACCACCGCGTCGCTCGGCACCACCCGGGGTGCGCTTCCGGCGAGCCCGAAGGTGAAGCGGGTGTACACCGGATCCGGCACGAACACCATGTCCTGCACCAGGACGAACCCCGGGCCCAGCGCGGGACCGAGAGCCAGGCATCCCAGGGCGAGCCCGAGCAGCGCGGCGACCGGGCCGGCGCGAAAGGTACCGCGAAGGGAACAAGGCATCCCGATATGACATCACAACCGCACAACGGGCATTCCCCAACATCACCCGCCTCGTTACCCTTCCGAGCAGGAGGACGGGGTGACGACGATCGGGACTACGGCGCGGGCCCGCTCCACCGGACGCGAGGACGCCGTGCTGGCCGCGGGGATCGCCATGATCGCCGTTCAGCTCATCTGGAAGTTCGCCCTGGTACGCCGGACGTACTTCCGTCAGGACGACTTCCACTTCATCGCCCGCGGCCTCGAACAGGGCATGTCGTGGGACTACCTGATGCGCGTCGACTTCGGGCACCTGATGCCCGGGCCGTTCGCGATCCACTGGGTGATGGGCCGGCTCGGCGTCTACAACGACCTGCTCGCCCACACCGTCACGATCGGGCTGCTGGCCGCCGCCGGGCTCGCGCTGCTGCGGCTGCTGCACGTGCTGTTCGGGGCTCGCCCGGCCATCCTGGTACCGCTGGCGTTCTACCTGCTGACGCCGATGACGCTCTCCGCTCTGTCGTGGTGGGCGGTGGTGGTGGAGACCCTGCCGTTCCAGGTCGCGTTGCCGATGGCGCTCGGCTCGCACGTGCTCTACGTGCGCAGCGGGCGTTTCAGGCACGCGGTGTCCGCCGCGGCGTGGACCGTGCTGGCCATGGCGTTCTTCGTCAAGGCGCCGTTCATCCTGCTGCTGGCCTTCGTGCTGACGCTCGGCTGGTTCCCGCGCGCGGACCGCAGGCCGGCGTGGCTGCTCTACCTCACCCTGATCGCGATCTACGCCGCGATCTTCTTCCAGCGGCTCTCCGCCTCGGTGACGCTCACCAACGACGCGGTACGGCCGGCGCTGCCCGACCCGGCGACGGCCGCCGGCTTCACGTGGCAGCTGCTGACCTCCCTGGTGTCCACGGCGTTGGGCGGGCCGTGGGCGTGGCAGCCGATCGGCGACGACTACGCCATCGCCGCCACCCCGCAGGCGCTGGTCTGGGCCGGGCTCGCCGTCGCGGTGGCGGTGGTCGCGGCGTCCGTGCGATACCGGCGGACGGCCTGGCTGGCCTGGCTGACGCTGCTGGCGTATTTCCTGCTCGCCGACGTGGTGCCCGTCGCGATCGGGCGGATCGTCCAGCTCGGGCCCGACCTCGGCGGCCTTGAGCTGCGGTACGTCTCCTCGACGGCGAGCGTGCTCGCCCTCGTGATCGGGCTGGCCTTCCTGCCGCTGCGCGGCGAGGAGCGCCCGTGGCTGCGCCCGCTGCCGAGGCTCCGGCACGCCTGGATCCCGCTCGGGGCGCTGATCGCGGCGGGTTCGCTCTGGTCCGCCGCCGCGTACGCCCGGCTGCCGCTGGGCGACCAGGTCAGGAGCTACGTCGAGACGGCCCGGCTGGCGCTCAAGCGGGTGCCGTCCGGCTCGGTCATCCTCGACACCCACGTCCCGGGCAAGGTCGCCCACGCGATGTTCTTCTACGACTACGCCCGCGTCTCCAAGCTCCTCGGCCCGCTGGCGGCGCAGCCGGTCACCTGGACCCGGCGGCTGACCGGCCCGGTGCCCAGGCCCTTGGCCTTCGACGGCCAGGGCCGGTTGCGGCCGGTGGTCATCAGCGGAGTCAGGATCCCTCAGCGGGACGGCTGCACCCGGATCTCGGGCAAGGAGACGCGCCTGCGTCTTCCCGCTCCGGTGAGGGCCGGGGAGTGGACGGTGCAGGTCGGCTACCTCAACCCGAAGTCCGCCGAGTTGTCGGTGCGGCTCGGCGACGGCACGGCCGCGGTCCGCGCCGGCAGCGGATTCGGCTGGACCTTCGCTCCCGTCCGGGGCGGCGGCGGCGAGGTGCGCCTGCGCACGCTGGACGGCGGGACGGCCTGCGTCGGCGAGATCCGGATCGGCGTCCCCGTCCCCGCGGAGGACGCCGCGGCGATACCGCCGGACCCGGTGACGCGCTGAGCCGGCCTGAGCCGCCCACTGAGCCGCCCACTGAGCCGCCCACTGAGCGGGCGGCTCAGGCCGCGCGGGTCACTTACCGGGTTCGGGGTCCCTCGGCAGGCCCAGCATGCGCTCGCCGATGATGTTGAGCTGCACCTCGGTGGTGCCGCCGTAGATGGTCATGGCGCGGGTGGCGAGCACCGCCCGGTTCCAGTAGCCGGCGTCGCCGAGCTTCATGTCGGCGGCCGTGACCGCGGCCGTGCCGAGCAGTTCCACGGCGGTCTCGGAAACGTGCTGGGCGTGGGAGGTCGACAGCAGCTTGCGTACGGAGGCGTCCGCGCCCGGCTCGGAGCCGGCCAGCTGCTTGAGCGTGACCCGCAGCGACAGCGCGTTGATCGAATGACCCTCGCACACCACCCCGGCCACCCGCTGCGCCTCCACGGGCGACAACTCCCGGCCGAGCCGCCCCGCCAGGCCGAGCAGGTCGGGCACGGAGGAGCCGGTGCCGCCCGAGCCGGACGACAACGAGACCCGCTCGTTGGACAGCGTGTTGCGAGCGACCTTCCACCCCTCGCCGACCTCGCCCACAACCAGGTCGTCAGGGACGAACACGTCGTCGAGGAAGACCTCGTTGAACAGGTTCTCCCCGGTCATCTCCGTCAGCGGCCTGACGGTGACCCCGGGGGCCTTCATGTCGACCAGGAAGTACGTGATGCCCTCGTGCTTGGAACCCTCGCTGGAGTTACGGGCGATGCAGATGCCCCACTCGGCCACGTGCGCGACCGAGGTCCAGATCTTCTGGCCGTTGAGCTTCCAGCCGCCCTCGACCCGCTCCGCCTTCATCTGCAGCGAGGCCAGGTCGGAGCCCGCGCCGGGCTCGGAGAACAGCTGGCACCAGATCATCTCGCCGCTGAGCGTCCTGGGCAGGAACCGTTCCTGCTGCTCCTGGGTGCCGTACGTGGCGATGGACGGCACCACCCAGGCCCCGATGATCATCTGGGGCAGGCGCACCTTCGCGGCCCTGAGCTCCTGCGCGATCAGCACCTGCTCGAGCGGCTTGGCGTCGCGGCCCCACGGCCTGGGCAGATGGGGCATGACGAAGCCACGCGAGGCGAGCGCCCGCTTCTGCTCCTGTCCCTCCAGACCGGCGATCTCGGCGATCTCGGCGCGGATCGACTCGCGCAGCCCGCCCGCGTCCTCCGGCAGGTCGATCTCCATCGAGCGGGAGACGCCCTGCAGGGCCAGACCGGCGACCGTGGCGGCCCACCCGGACGACAGGCCGAGCAGGGCCCGCAGGGTGAGCGCGCGGCGGTAGTAGAGGTGTACGTCGTGCTCGAAGGTGTAGCCGATGCCGCCGAACGTCTGGATGGCGTCCTTCGCGCACTGGACGGCCGCGTCGGGCGCCATCACCCCGGCGACGGCGGCAGCGAACTCCAGCTCCTTGGCCGCGCCGGCGGTCGCACTCTCCGGAGCCTCCACCTGCTCCTCGGGGCCGGAACGCCGCTCCGCCGCCCTGGTGGCGTCCCAGACGGTGGCGCGGGCCTGCTCCAGCGCGACCAGCATGCGGGACAGCTTGTGCTTGATGCCCTGGAACTGGCCGATCGGGCGGCCGAACTGAACGCGTACCTTGGCGTATTCGGCGGCGGCGGTGACGCACCACGAGGCCAGCCCCGCGGCCTCCGCGCCGAGCACGACGGCCGCCAGGTTGCGTACGTCGGAGCTCTCGACTCCGTCGAGCACCCGCTCCGCGGGCACCGCCACGTCCGCGAGCTCCACCCTGGCGACGGGCCTGGTCAGGTCGAGCGACGGGAGCGCGGTGACCGTGACGGCGGAGGCGTCGGCCACCACCCACTCCTCGCCCTGCGACGTGCTCACCGGCAGCACCAGCACGTCCGCCAGTGAACCGCCGAGCACGGGCTCGGCCGTGCCGGAGACGACCAGGGAGCCGTCGTCGTCACGGACGCCGGTCAGCGCGCCGGTCAGGGCGACCGCGCCGGTGAGCGTGCCGTCGGCCAGGCCCTCCAGCAGGTCGTGCCGCTTGGAGGCGTCGATGACCGCGCCGGCCAGCACGGTCGGCACGTATGGCCCCGGCGCCATCCGCTCGGCCAGCGCCTCCACGGCCACGGCGGCCTCCAGCAGCCCGTAGCCGGACCCGCCCGACTCCTCGGGCAGGTGCAGGCCGAGCAGCCCCTGCTCGGCTAGGCCCGGCCAGAACGGCGGGCGACCGTCCGCCTCGGCGCGCAGCAGCTCCGCCGGGATGTTCCGCTCCGCCCAGCCGCTCACCGACTCGCGGAGCGCCCCGTGCTCCTCGCTCAACCCGATCGCCATGCTCATCCTCCAGCCAGGTCCGGCACCATGCCAGAACCATATTCTAGAGGATGCTTCTGGGCCTAGAGCGGGCGAACCTGCTTCACGATGGTGCTCAGGTCACGCCAGCGTTCCTTGTCCGTCTCTGGGACAGAGGCCATCAGCAGCGTCGGCTTCGTCCTGCCCACCTCGACCACCGTCACCATGGCCTGGGCGACCTGCTGCTTGCCGTCGAAGGTGTAGGTGACCTTGTACCCGAGCGTCCATCCCTTGCCGACCGGGATCTTCTGCGAGGCGGTCCACGCGAGCGTGGCGCCCTTGGGGTACTGCGTGCGGATGGTCCAGCGGGCCGCCTCCGTGGCGATCGCACGGTAGTCGGCGTTGGACGACGGCTTCTTGTCCGGCGCGTCACCGGGATATTTCGCCGAGCCGATCACCGTGTGCGGGATGGCCACCTTGCCGATCCGCTGCGCGACCGAGAACGGCGGGAAGTCCCTGGCCTTCCACGGAGAGCCCAGACGCGGGTATTTGATGCCGGTGTTCTTGTCGGTGATGGTGCCGGTGACCTTGGCCGCCTTGCCGGACAACGTCGGGAACTTCTTGCTCTCCGGCACCGGCGGCAACACGATCGGGCTCTCGGACGCCGACGGGCTGGGCGTCGCCGACGGGGTGGCCGAACTCGGCACGGGCGCGACGGCGACCACGTCCTCGGGCTGCTCCTGGTTGGCGGGCACGTCACCCGAGAAGGCCACGAAGACCAGCAGCACGGCGAGCACGGTCGCGAGGCTGGCCCCGGCCAGGTAGACGACCTTGATCGGGATGTCGCCGAGCCCGCGGGGCTCCGGCTTGGACGTGCGCGGCGGCACCGGAGGCACCTGCGGCTGCATGAACGGCTGCGCGGGCGGCGGCTGACCCGGGGCCGGATTCGGGGGCTGCTGCGGGAACCGGTGCGGCGGCTGGTTGCCACCCTGAGCCGGGTTCCCGGCCCCCGGAGGCCGGCCTCCGGGGGCCGGCGGTCGATATCCGGCGCCTGGGGGCCGGCTGCCGGAGTTCGGAGGCTGGTTCCCCGGGTTCGGGGCCTGGTTCCCGGTGCCGGGAGGCTGATTCGCAGTGCCGGGAGGCTGGTTCCCCGAGTTCGGGGGCTGGTTTCCCGGACGGCCCGGCGGCTGGTTCTGCGGCGGGTTGCCGGACTGCCCCGGTGGCCGGCCTCCGGGCCGGGCCGGGGGCTGCTTCGCGGGTTGGCCGGCGGGCTTCACCGGGGTGGACGACCCCTGCACCGGCGGCCGGGCGATCTGGACCGTCTCCTCGGCGGGCAAGACGATCTTGCGAAACGGAGTGGTGGGTGGATCATGCTCAGGTCTCTGGTCGCCGACGTCCGCCATGGCCATGAGATTACGTCACCCCGGCGAGGCATAAATCCTCTATTCCCCTTGCAGAATCTTATTCTGTAAGGTCGGCGACTATGAGGGGTTTCTACGAGATCGCGGCCAACGACCCTGACCGCGCCGCCCTGCTCGGCGACGACCAGGTTTCCTACGGCGCTCTGCTCGACCGGGTGAACCGGGCCTCCAACGGACTGACCGCGCGCGGAACCGGCCCCGGCGACTGCGTGGTCACCGTGCTGAAGAACGGGCTCGACGCCCTGACCATGATGCTGGCGACGTACCAGATCGGCGCGTACCTGGTGCCGGTCAACTGGCATTTCACGGCCGAGGAGATCGACTACATCGTGACCGACTGCGGCGCCGCCGTGGTGGTCGCGCCGGGCGCGCTCACGGTCGACGAGCTCGTGGCCGGACGGCCCGCCGACGCCCCCGAGCACCGCCGTGCCGGGTCGATGATGCTCTACACCTCGGGCACCACGGGCCGGCCCAAGGGCGTGCGGCGGCGGCTGCTGGACCTGACGCCCGAGGAGCTGTACCCGATCCTGATGCGCAAGAGCTGGCGGCACTTCGGGCTGCCGATGGGCGGGGTGCACCTGGTGTGCTCGCAGCTCTACCACTCGGCGCCGTACGGGCAGGCGATGATGGCGCTGCAGTTCGGGCACACGATCGTGGCGCCGGAACGGTTCGACGCGGCCGGCGCGCTGCGGCTGATCGAACGGCACGGGGTGACGAACGCCTTCATGGTGCCCACCATGTTCCACCGGCTGCTCGCGGTGCCCGATCGGGAGTCGTACGACCTGTCGTCCCTCACCCACCTCTACCACGGCGCCGCGCCCTGCCCGCCGGCCGTCAAGAAGGCGATGATCGACTGGCTGGGGCCGGTGTTGTGGGAGTATTACGGCTCCACCGAGGCGGCCGTGGTGACCATGGTGTCCTCCCAGGAGTGGCTGGCCAGGCCGGGCACGGTCGGCAGGGCGCTGGACGGGATGACGTTCACGATCGTCGGCGATGACGGCGAGGAGGCGCCGCCGGGCTCGCCGGGGCAGGTGTACGTCGAGGGCATCAACCGGTTCGAGTACCACCGCGATCCCGGCAAGACGGCGGCGGCCATGCGCGGCCGGGCGTACACGCCGGGCGACATCGGCTATCTCGACGACGAGGGCTACCTGTTCCTGCTGGACCGGCGGACCGACCTGATCATCTCCGGCGGGGTCAACGTCTATCCCGCCGAGATCGAGGCGGCGCTGCTGGAACACCCCTCCGTGGCGGACGTCGCGGTGATCGGTGTGCCCGACGCCGAGTGGGGGCAGCGGGTCGTGGCGCTCGTGCAGCCCGCGGCGGGAGTCTCCGGCGGCCCGGAGCTCACCGCCGCGTTGCTGCGCCACTGCGAGCCGCGGCTGGCCCGGATGAAGCATCCGCGGGTGATCGAGTATCGCGCGTCGCTGCCGCGTACGCCGACAGGCAAGCTGAGCAGGCGTAACGTCCGAGAAGCGTATCTTTCAGGATGAGCTGGGCACTAAGCCCTGTATGAGGGAGTTCGTCGCAGGACTGGCGGCCACTGCCGTGTTGCTCGCAGGCTGCGGGTCGCCCCCGTCGTCACCGGGCGCCGCCACGCCGACAAGTACGGGCACCACCTCCCCGACCGCCTCCCCCACGGCGTCGCTCCAACCGCTCGAGGCGGCGTACGAACGGGTCATCACGAACGTCCTCCCGTCCATCGTGCAGATCACCACGAAGGTGGGCCTCGGCTCCGGCGTCGTGTTCGACAAGGCCGGGCACATCGTCACCAACGCGCACGTGGTCGGCCAGGCTCAGGAGATGGAGGTCACCCTCGCCACCGGCGGCCCGCCGCGCCCGGCCAAGCTGGTCGAGTCGTTCCCCGCCGGAGACCTCGCGGTGATCAAGGTGGACCGGCCCGACGGACTGCGGCCGGCGAAGTTCGGCGACTCGTCGAAGCTGCGGGTCGGACAGATCGTCCTCGCCATGGGCAACCCGCTGGGCTTCTCGGGCAGCGTGACGAACGGCATCGTCTCGGCACTCGGCCGTACGGTCACCGAACCGCAGTCCGCCGGCTCGCCCGGCGCCACGATCGCCGGGGCCATCCAGACGTCGGCCGCGATCAACCCCGGCAACAGCGGCGGCGCGCTCGTGGACCTGTCGGGTCAGGTGATCGGCATCCCGACGCTCGCCGCCACGGACCCCGACCTGGGCGGGGGCGCGGCTCCCGGCATCGGCTTCGCGATCCCCAGCAACACCGCCACCGACATCGCCGCCCAGATCGTCAAGGACGGCAAGGTCACCAACACCCACCGGGCCGCGCTGGGCATCAGGGGCAGCACGGTCATCGGCGACGACGGGCAACCCTCCGGCGTGGGCGTGGCCAGGGTCGAGCGCGGCGGGGGCGCCGAGAAGGCCGGCATCCGGGCGGGGGACGTGATCGTCTCGATCAATGACAAGGAGACGCCGACCATGGCCGAGCTGGCCGAGGCCATCACGGCGCTCAAACCCGGCGACAAGGTGCGCGTAGGGGTCATCCGCGCGAGCGGGAAGCGGGAGACGGTCACCGTGACGCTGGGGCAGCTCCCGAGCGAGTGACCCGGAGATCACTCCTGCTTGGCAGTGAAGATGATCTCGACGCGGCGGTTCTTGGCCTGGTTCTCCTTCATGGGCCTGCCGTCCACCGCGTTGGGCAGCTTGGGACGGCTCTCGCCGTACCCCTTCGCCTGGAGCGTCACGCCCACGCCGGTCAGCATCCCGCGCATGGCCGTCCGCACGGCCCGCGCCCGGCGCTCCGAGAGCGCGGCGTTGTAGGAGTCGCTCCCCTGGTCGTCCGTGTGCCCCTCGATCTTGACGACGCCGCCCGCGCCCTCCTCGCCGATCTTCCCGGCCACCTCCTTGAGCCGCTGCCGGGCCTTGCCGGTCAGCTTCCACTTGTCCAGGGCGAATAGCACGTCGCTGGTGAGCGCGACCGTCACCTCGCGGCCGCGCTTGCTCTCGCTCTGGGTGCCGTCCAGCGACTCGACCTCGCCGACGATGTCCTCCACGGGCAGCACCAGGTCCTCGACCGGCCCCGTCGCGTCCGGAGGCGCGCTGGGAGCCGGCGACAACACGAGGGACAGCGCGAGGCTAAGAGATCGGAACATCGGTGAACACGCCGAACATCGGCATCTCGACGTTGATCTTCGTGACGTCGGCGGGCGGTGCGGCGAAGACCGCGTACAACGTGGACGAGTCGCCCTTCTCCAGGAACTGGCCCTGGGTTCCCGAGCACACGCACTCCGCGTCCTCGCCCGTGCCGTTGCGGGCCACCCGGTAGCGCTTGGCGTTGACCGGGTCGATCAGGGAGACGGCCGACACCGTGTAGTCGAGCGGAGCCCCGCTCATGCCGTTGTGCAGGTTGACCTTGCCGTCGAGGGTGGTGACCGTCCAGTTCAGGCTGATCGTCCTGCCCTGGCGCTTGAGTGCGGTGATGTCGGCCCTGGCCTTGCCGTGCATGTCGCCGGCGCCGACGTTCGCCTCCAGGGTCGAGATCGCCTTCGTGTTCTGCGAGGGCGCGCTCTGCTCCCCCGCCGACGGGCTCTCCTGATCTTCGGTGGGCTGCTCCTCGGCGGGCGAGGACGCCGGCGTGTCCGGGGCGGCAACCTGCGACTGCCGCTCCTCGCCGCCGCCGCCCGGCTGGCCGGGCAGCATTCCGCAGCCCGCCAGCGCGACGGCCGCGACGGTCAACGCGAACGTCTTACGCATATCATGATCACCTTCGTCTTCGGGGACGTGACTGACCCTCACCGTAGGAAAGCGACCTTCAGGATGTGCATAGTCCGCGTCGCCTGCGCGTTTCCTGTGCGAGCCGCTGCGCCTCGGCCCTGCCCTGCGCATCACGGAGGCCGTCAAACTCTCCCATAGCGCCCATAAGTGCCTCAAGTGCCCCATCGAGATCATCAAGGTCGAGCATCGCCCGTGCCAGCACCATCAACGCCTGCGCGGCGCCCCGGCGATCGCCGTACGAGGTCAAGGTCTTCAGTGCCGCCCGCGCCGATGCCTCCGCCTCGGCGGGAACCCCCTCCGTCCTCGCGAGCTCGGCCAGCACGAGCAGCACCCCCGCCTCGCCCAGCGGGTCACCCAGCTCCCGGTACGCGGCCAGGCTCGCCTCCAGCGGGCCCGCGTCCATGCGCAGAGCGCCGAGAGCGCGTAAGGCGTCGGCCCTGCCACGCCGGTCGCCCGCCTCCTCGAAGACGTGGAGCGCGCGGGTGAAGGCCCGTTCCGCCTCGTCCGCGCGCGTCTGGACCAGGCCGAGCCGCAACGTGATCCTGGCCAGCTCCAGCCCCTCGACCAGCGGCTGCGCCGCCCGCAACGCCGCCGCGGCCGCCGCGGTGCGTCCCTCCGCCCTGTGCAGATCGGCCAGGCCGCGCAGCAGCAGCGCCTCGCCCTGCCGGTGCCCCGCCGCTCTGGCCGCGTCGAGGCCGGTCGCCGTCGTGGCGTGCCAGTCGTCGTGGTGCGCGCCCAGCTCGAACAGCGGCGTCAGGTAGAAGGCCAGCCGCCACGCGGCCTCGTACAGGCCGGACCGGTAGAAGTCGTCTACGGCGGCCACCAGGAACCGGCGTTCGGCACTCAGCCAACGCGCCTCCCACCGCGCCCACTCGGTCTCCAGCCCTGTCCCGCTCCCCCCTGCCAGGGCCGGGCCGGGTGAGGCGGGGCCGGTCAGGTTCCAGCGGGTGAAACCCGGGTCCCAGTCGGCCGCCTCCGGTGGGGCGCCGGTCCGGCCGGGCGGGTGGATCTCCGTGCGGCCGGTGCCGGGCTCCGCGGGCAGGAGGGCGGCCCTGGCCTGCCTCGTCCGCTCCAGGACGGTCGCCGCCCTGCTCTCCAGCACCGCACGCGCGCCGCCGCCCTCCTCCGCGAGCCGCTCGGCGGCGTAGAGCCGGGTCAGGTCGTGCCAGCCGTACCGTTCCTGCCCCGCCTCGTCCAGGCCGCGCGACTGCAGCAGACCGGCCTCCGCCAACGGTTCCAGGTCCGCCCCCAGAACCCACGGCGCGAAGTCGGGCGCGGACAGGGCGCCGAGCTCGCGCAGCAGCCGTCGCTCGGGATCGGGCAGGCCGCGGTAGCCGAGGGCGAGGCTGCCGCGTACGGCCAGGTCTCCCGCGCTCAGCTCGTCGAGCCTGCGCCGCTCGTCGCCCAGCCGGCCCACGAGGTGGTCGAGCGTCCAGCCGGGCTTCCTGGCCAGCCGGGACCCGGCGATGCGCAAAGCCAGCGGCAGGCCTGCACAGAGCCGGACGATGCGCAGGGCCGCCTCCGGCTCGGCGCGTATCCGGTCGTGCCCCGTCACCCCGCCGAGCATGGCCACGGCCTCGTCGTCGTCGAGCACCCCCAGCTCGTACGCCCGCGCGGCCTCCAGCCCGGGCAGCGGCGACCGGCTCGTCACCAGTGTGAGGCTGCCGGGACCCGTCGGCAGCAGCGGGCGCACCTGGGCCTCGTCGGCGGCGTCGTCGAGCAGCACGAGCAGTTTCCTCGTCGCCGTCATGCTGCGGTAGAGCCGGACGCGCTCGTCCAGCCCCGGCGGGACCTCGCCGTCGGGGCAGCCCAGCGAGCGCAGCAGGTCCTCCAGCACGGCAGCGGGTGGCCTGGCGCCGAGCGCGGCGTACAGCCGGCCGCCGGGACGCTCGATCCCGGCGGCGGCGTGCACGGCGACGGCCGACTTGCCGCAGCCGGGCGGGCCGTGCAGCACCAGGTGCACGGGGGCGGCGGCGTGCTGGCGGGCCGCCGTGCCGATCCAGTCGAGCGCCTGGCGGCGTCCGGCGAAATCGGAAATGTCGGGCGGCAGCTCGTTGACCGGCGCCGCTCCTACCGCGTCGGCGTCGCCGGGCCGGCGGGGGTCCTCGCCGCTGCGCCGACCGGCGGCCCGTGGGTGCTCGTCCGACAACACCCGCCGGTGCGCCTCGGCCAGTTCCGCGCCCGGCTCCAGCCCCAGCTCCTCGACCAGCGTGCGCCGCGCGTCCTGGTAGGCCCCGAGCGCCTCCGAACGGCGGCCCGCCTGGTGCAGCGCCTCGATGAGACGCACCCAGGCCCGTTCCCGCAGCGGATGGGCGCCCACCAGCGCCCGCAACTCCCCGACCACCTCGGCGCCCCTGCCCAGGCTCAGGTCCAGCCGCACCCGCTCCTCGACCGCGGTCAGGCGCAGCTCCTCCAGCGGCACGGCGTACGACCTGCGCAACACGGACGACTCGACGTCGGCCAGCGCCTGCCCCCGCCACAACCCCAGAGCCGCCCTGAACCCGTCGGCCGCCTCCGCGACCCGCCCTTCGTCCCGCCGCCGTCTCGCCTCGGCGACCAGCCGCTCGAACCGGTGGCAGTCGACGTCGTCGGGCTCCACCTCCAGCAGGTAACCGCCCGGCACCGTACGGATGCCGTCGACCAGTTTGCGCAGCGCGCTGACGTACACCCTGAGCACCGACTCCGCCGACGCGGGCGGCCGGTCGTCCCAGACGACCGACATCAGCCGTTCGACCGGCACCTGCTTCCGGGCCTGCAGCAGCAGCGCCGCCAGCAACGCGCGGTGTTTGGCCGGGCCCGGCGCCGGCCCGCTCTCGACCCGCAGCGGCCCGAGCACACCGAACCGCACGTTCACGCGCCTTCCCGCATCACTCGCCCACGGGCCTGAGCGCGAAGGAGTCGAAGCGCACGCGGGCGGACTCGGCGGCGGTGGACGCCGCGTGCACACCGGCCTCGCCGGGGCCGTAGGGGTCGCCGGTGTCGGACGCCTGCGCGACCAGGCGTTCGTTGAGCCACATGCGCAGCGTCACCTTGCCCTCGCTCTGGCCGCACTCCGCCACGATGCGGTTGCCGGCCGCCTTCTCCGTCTCCGCCGGGCCGAACAGGGTCTCGCCCCGCGTGCCCGTGCGGCGCTTGACGATCGTGACCTTGCCCGTGCCGCTCACCGCGAACTCGTAACGGTCTCCGGACCGGGCCGAGCCATGGCACCACACACCGTACTCCCCGCCGCCCTCCTCCAGAGTGGCCTTCGAGCTGATGATCACGCCGCTGTCCGGCTCCAGCCGGGGCGCCGACTTCCACAACCGCCAGGACGGTTTCACGGTCAGCTCGTACGCCGCTCCCGCCAGCCGGGCGTTCCCGCCATCCGACGGGCCGACCGCCCACGACTCCCCGAAACCCGCCTCGTACGGCCAGCTCACCCGCCACAGGCCGGGCGCGGCGACGGCGGCGGTGACGGCGGTCACCAGCACGGACGCGCCGACCGCCCACGGCCACCACCGCCACGACCGCCGGCCCGCCCGCGCGCCTTCCAGCCCGCTCGCCGGCCCGGCTTCCGGCCCGACCGGCACCCGCCCCGGCCCGTCCGCCGCCCGCGCCGGACCCGCGCGGTGCCCCTCATGCCCGGCAGGAGGCCGACCCGTGCGGTGGACGTCGGGAACGATGGGTGACCGGCTCTCGTGGTGGTCCCGGGCAGGACCGTGCGGCGGGGGCGAGACGGAGGGAGGCTCCAGCAGCCGGGTGTCCTGGACGGGGGTGGGACGCCGGCCGGTGGGGACGGTGCCCGTCCAGGTGCGTTCGACCACCTCGGTGGCGGCGGCGAGGCGGGTGCCGCCCACCAGCTCCGACAGCAGTTCCTGCGCCCCCGGCCGCAGGCGGGGGTCCTTGGCGAGGGCACGCTCCACGATCGCCCTGATGCCCTCCTCCAGCCCGTCCAGCCGGGGCCCGTCCTGCATGATCCGGTACAGCACCTCACCCGGCGCCCCGCCCCCGAACGGCAGCCGTCCTGTCCCCGCGTACGCGATCACCCCGCCCCAGGCGAACACGTCGGCGGCGGGGGCGAGCGGCTCGCCGCGCACCTGTTCCGGCGCCATGAAGGCGGGCGTCCCGAGGACCGCCTGGCTGGCCAGGCTGTCGTTGTCGATGAGCTGGGCGATGCCGAAGTCGATGACGCGGGGGCCGAGGGGCGACAGCAGCACGTTGGACGGTTTGAGGTCGCGGTGGATCACCCCGGCCCCGTGGATGGCGTTCAGCGCGGTCGCGATGCCCACCGCGAGCGCCTCCAGGTTGCCGCCCGACAGCGGTCCCTGGTCGCGTACGGCCTGCGCCAGGTCGGGGCCTTTCACGTATTCGGTGACGAGGTAGGCGACCTCGCCGTCGATGCCGGCGTCCAGGACGGGCGCGGTGCAGAACCTGGCCACCCGCCGCGCAGCCGCCACCTCACGCTCGAACCGGCGGCGGAAGGCCGGGTCCCTGGCCAGCGCCGGGTGGATGAGTTTGACCGCGGCCAGTCCGCCGGTGGGCGTGGCCGCGAGGTGCACCTCTCCCATGCCGCCCCGGCCGAGGACACGCCGCAGCGTGTACCCGCCTATGACCCGGTCATCGTCCATCGGAGACAGAGTAGCCAGGTCCGGGCATTTGCCACTCGGCCCACCGCCCGGCGGGACCGATCGGAGCCGCCGCCGGACGCTCGCGGCGGCCGGGCGATCAGAGCCGCCGGACGGCTGTGTACGCCGAGTTCAGGCCGCGGCGCGCTGGCGGTCGTTCTCGCGCAGGAAGTCCCGGAGCCCTGCCAGGTCGTCGGTGTTGAGGTGGTCCACGTCGGCCGCGACGAGTTCGCGCCAGAGCGCGTCGCGCGCGGGACCGGCCGTGTCGGGGGTGGCCCAGAAGCGTACCCGCTGCCCGTCGCGGTGCGCGGTCGCGACGATCCGGCGCAGCTTCGCCCGTTCGGCGGCCGGCATCTCCCCCTCGCCCAGCCAGCTGAAGTGGTTGGTCCAGTTGTCGCTGATCAGCGGGATCAGGCCGGGGTCGCCCTGCCCCAGGTCGTCCATGCGCCCGTCGTAGAAGGCGTAGCGCCGCTCCTGGCCGGCCATGAGCTCGCGCGGCCGTTCGCCGCTGACGACCACGGTGACGGCGCCGTGCCGGACCCTGCCCTTGTGGTAGGTGGTGAGCATCCTCTTGTACGCCTTGAGCACCCGGTCGAGCTCGGTGTACGTGGCCTCGCCGTTGTTCTTGACGTCCACGAGGAGTTGCAGCGGCTGCCGGGTGCCGGGGAAGACGCTTCCGTGCCGCGCCCGGCGGATCAGCGGGTCGAGGTAGAGCGACTGCAGCGTGCGGCCGGGCCGCAGGTCCTCGGGGTCGTGCCCGACGCGCAGTTCGCCGTCCACGAGGTAGATGTCGGCCTCGACGCTGGTGAACCCGTGGTCGAGCGCGTCAAGGAGCGGCCGCTCGTGCTCGTAGTCGTTATGCGCGTGGGCGCGGGGAAGCGGCTCGGGGCGGCCGGCGGCCTGCGCGGGAGCGGCCGCCAGCAGCATGGTTCCTGCCGCGACCAGCACGCCGAGGGTTCGACGCAACATCGCATCTCCTTGACATGGGAGGTAAGGGATGCGTGACACGTTACGCGTGCAAGTTGTGACAGGGGTGACAAGTTGCCTAATTGTCGGCGGCGGTCGCGCGGCTCACTCGACGAACTGGATCTGGTGGTCCTCGACCTCGCCGCTGTCGGCCCATCCCGTCGGCGAGGTCACGGACTCGGCCCTCGCGACCATGCGCAGCCGCATCCAGACGGGGCCGTTGGGCAGCGACTCGGGAAGCCGCCACGTCAGCTCCGCGGACGACGCCCCCTCGTCGACCGTCGTGGTGGCCCGCTCGTCGGCGTCGAAACGGCCGTCGCGGTCGAAGTCGATCCAGCCGGCGACCTTCGACGGCGATCCGGCGGTCACCGGCACCGAGATCCTGCACCTGCCGCCGCTGATCACACTGTTCTCCTCCCCGGCCTCCATGGCGTCGTCGCCCGTGTCCAGAGCCACGGCGCGCGGGGTCATGCTCACCTCGTCGGTGTGGTCCTCGCTCACGGACCACCCGAGGTGGGAGTCCGTGAGCGCGTGGGAGGCCACGCCGTACGAGGCCGGCGCGTCGGAGACGTCCTCGGCCAGCGACAGCTTGAACGCCGCCCACATCTGCGACACGGACCCGCCGCTCCCGTGGCGCACGTCATGCGCCTTCAGCCGGACCGTGAACGCGCTGACCGTGCCGTTCACCTTGACCGTCCCGCAGGTGTAGACCACCCCGCAGGTCGTGGAGCGGGTGGAGTAGACCCTTTCCGGGTTGATCGCGTCGCTCGTGACCCGGTAGCCCGGGAACCCGGCCGCCCAGGAGAACGTGGGCCTGGCGGGCACTCCGCCGACCAGTTCGACGGCGGGCCAGTAGTCGTCGCGGCGCTTCCTGGACTCGCCGGACGCGCCGCCCGTGCCGAACACGTGCAGCCGCGGGTCGCGTACGGGCCGGGAGAAGGTGAACGTCAGCTGGGCGACGTCGCTCCACTTGCCGTCCTCGGCCTCGAACCCCTCGTAGAGGTCGACGAAACCCGCGGACGTCTTGGAGTTGGCCGGGATCAGGTATTCGTCGTCGGGCGCCGCCGGGTTGGCGGGCGACGCCTCGGCCGACGTCACCCGCGCCGTCCCGATCATCTGCTTGCGCACCGTCACCGTCACCCCGGACGGCGTGCGGCCCGAGGCCACCGTGGCCGAGTTGGTGAACGACGATGGCGCGCTGTCGGCACGCGCGACGGGAGCGACCCCCGAGACGCCGACGAACGCCGTGGCCGTGCAGGCCACCATCACGCGAAAAGCCATGTTTGCTCCCCCGAAGCTCGTGATCCAGATCTAACCGTCCTGCCTGATCCGCCGACGGCGGGACACGGTCAAGACAACGGCAATTTCGCCGTACGCCGCGAGCCGCGCAGGCGCCTCACGAGGCCCCTCGTCACGCGCCGGGCGGCGAAGTCGCACCCGCACACGAACCGCATGGAAGGCCCGAACGTGGCCGCCGCCGCCAGCCCGACCAGGTGCAGCCCGGGGACGCGCGTCTCAAAGGTGCCGCTGAGCCGCGGCGCGGGCCCCTGCGACCCCACCGCGCGCCGAAGGTCCTCACGGAGCATCGTGATCCTCGCCACCTCCACCCGGTAGCCGGTGGCCGCGATCACGTGCTCGGTCTCCAGCGTGGTGGCCGCTCCCGACAGGTCCCTCAGGTGCAGCCGTACGCCGTCGCCGTACTCGGAACCGGTCAGCCGCGCGCCCAGGGTCACCTTGACGGCCCCCTCGAAACGGTCGCGCAGCCACCAGGCGCCGGCGGGTCCGAGCGCGGTGCGTACGACGTGGTCGCGGGCCGCGCCCGGCAGGTGCCTGATCGCGCCAGGCAGCCGGGACCAGGCCACGGAGGGCCAGCCGCCGCCGAGCTTGGAGCGCGGCGCCCGCACACGGGCCGGCAGTGAGCGCCGCTCCTGCGGGACGTCGTTCCACGCCAGCGCGCCCGCCCTCGCGACGAGCCGGACGCTCGCCCCGGCCTCCGCCAGCAGCGTCGCGGTCTCCAGCGCCGACTGCCCCGCCCCCAGCACGGTCACGTCGCGGCCCGCGAACACGGCCGGCTCGTGATGGTCACAGCTGTGCGTGGCCGCCTCGGGCGGCAGTCCGGCCAGGGCGCAGGGCCGGTAGGCGAACGGCAGGTGCCCCACCGCCAGCACCACGGCCCTGGCCAGCATGGACGCCCCCGACGACAGCGTGAGCGCGAACAGGTTCCCCTCGGCGCCGACGGCCGTCACCTCCGACTCGTCGAGCGCCTGGCCCACCGTGCGCGCGCGGAACCACTTGCCGTACGCGACGAACCGCTCCACCGGCACCGGCTCGCCGTACGCGTAGCGGTGGAACGCGTCGAGACCGTAGCGCCGCCCGGGGTCGGCGAGATGGGACGCGGCGGCCTCCGACTTCAGCAGCATTCCGCGGGGCATGTGGAATTCCCACGCCCGCATCGGTTTTCCGAATATCCGGGCGTCGAGTCCCGCGCCCAGCGCGTGAGCAGCCGCGGAAAGCCCGTACGGGCCCGCGCCCACGATCGCCACGTCAATCACCGGCGTGCGCAAATTTCCTCCATCGTTGTTTCCGTGACCCGGCGAGCCGGGCCATACCACGCTTTATGGTCTGACCGGCCATTCCCACGAAAGGCCGGGGGTCGTCGGCCGACAACCAGGCGAATTCATCGGCCACGCACAGGGCGCGCAGGCTTTTCGGGCCGGCCGTGAAGAGGTCGTAGTTCTCCACCACGTACGTCCGGCCGTGACCGGCCCTGCCCGGCACCGTCGACCGGCCCGTCCACCGGCCCGAGAGATGCAGGTGGGCGGCGCGTACGAGGTCGAGGCCGTCGCCGTCGGTGAACAGGCGGAACTGGGCGCCGAGCCGGGGGTTGAAGTCGAGCAGGTGGTAGGCGTCCGCCGCCGGGTCGTGGCGGAAGTCGATGTCGACGACCCCGCGGTAGCCGAGCGTCATCGCCAGCTCTTGCGCCGTGTCCTCCACGACCGGGTTGGGCAGCCACCGCCCCCAGGTGGTGAGCCCGGCGCCTCTCGGGTAGGCGCGTTCCTTGCGTCCCGCGCCGCCGTACAGGCAGCGGGAGTTCTCGTCGAAATAGCCGTGGAAGAACCAGTCCGAGCCCGGCCCGCCCGGCACGAAACGCTGGAACAGCAGCTCGCTCCTCTCCACGTGCTGGAGCAGCCGCGCCACCTGCTGGGTCCCGCGCACCAGGCCGGTCCTGCGCAGCCCCGCGGGCAGCAGCCAGGGTTGCGCCCATTTGGCGACCAGCGGCAGCCCGAAGTCGGCGACGGCCACCGCCGCGTCGTCCGCGCCCCTGATCAGGCGGGTCTCCGGGTGGACGACGCCGAGCGTGGTGCAGAGCCGGTGCAGCAGGCGCTTGTCCGCCAGCCTGCGCGGCAGGCCGGGCGGCTGGCCGGGCAGGAGGTAGTACGGACGCAGTTCGGCCGCGTGCTCGGCGACCGCGATGGCCCCGGCGTCGTCCAGCGTCAGGAGGACGGCCCGCCGTCCGATGCGCTCGGCGACCCGCGTGAGCGCCTGGACGGTGTCCCGGCCGCGCGACCACGTGTGCATCCGCGCCAGATACCGGGAGCGGTACGTCGGCGCGTGCGCGCCCTCGACGAGCCCGTGCACCTCCACCCCGGCCCTGCCGAGCGAGCGAATGGCGCCGAGCGTCCCGTGGTGAAAGACATTGGAGTCCAGTCGCAGAAGGAGCGCCGGGACGGTGCGATCGAACATGATGTACGTCCTACTCCTTACGAATAGCTATTGATCCGGCAAATCCCAGGTTGCATATCCGATCGGCCGTTATTCGGGGTGTAGGGAATGAGGGAAAACTCCGACGGGGGATATGCGATGGTGATGAGAAAGGGCTGTCTGCGTTGTTCGCTGGCGATCGTCACGATTGCGGCGGCGGTGTGGCTGGGCCTGAGCGCACGGGGCGACAACCCGCCGGACCACCGGCAGCGTCCCGGCGCGGCGCTGGGTGTCTTCCTCGGCTCCGACTCGCGCGGCCCCGTGCACCTGGAGCGCTTCGAGTCCTGGTTGAAGAGCAGCGTGACGGTGGGACGCACCTACCTGCCCGGCGAGACGTGGAAGTCGATCGAGGGAGCCGAGTTCGTGCTCGGCCCCTGGACCCGCTGGAGAAGCGCCGAGCCGGACCGGGTCCTGGCGCTGAACGTGCCGATGGTCGCGCCGAACGAGTCGAGGATGCCGGACCACGAGGTGGCCCAGCGGCTGGCCGAGGGCGCACGCGGCGAGCGCGACCACCACTTCGGCGAACTCGGCAGGAAGCTGGTCTCCGCCGGCGCGGGCGACACGATCATCGTGCTCGGCTGGGAGATGAACGGCACGACGTACTCCAGCCGCTGCGCGCCCGACCCGCAGGCGTGGAAGCAGTACTGGCGGCGCATCGTGGCGGCCATGCGCGCGACGCCGGGCCAGCGATTCCGCTTCGACTTCGCGCCCAGCCGCGGGCTCGACGCCATCCCCTGGACGGAGTGTTACCCGGGTGACGACGTGGTCGACATCATCGGCATGGACAGCTACGACCAGGGACCTGGCGACGACTTCTCCGACTACGTCACCCAGCCGTACGGGCTGCAGGCGCACGCCGACTTCGCGGCCCAGCGCGGCAAGGCCATCTCGTTCCCCGAGTGGGGGCTGTTCCGCAACGGCGACCGGCCCGACTATGTCCGCCGGATGCTCGACTGGATCGACAGTCACAACGTGCTCTATCACTCGATCTCCGATTACTGTCCTCACGGCATCTGGCAGTGCTCGTCGAACCCGCGCTCGGCGGAGATCTTCCGCGAGCGGCTGCGCCGGCGGCCGTTCCCCGTACCGACTCCCAGCAGCCCGAGCGTGCACTCGGCGAGCGCGTCCATCGACCCGCCCACGTCGAATCCGGCCGCCAGCTCGACGGCGGCCGAGCCCTCCGCCGCCGCCAGCGAGGGGCTCCCGAGCCTGAGCAGCAGCGCCTCCGCCAACGCCGCCGCGTCGCCGGGCGGCACGAGCGCGCCGACGGCCCCGGACACCAGCTCGGAGATCCCAGGCACGCCGCAGGCGATGAGGCAACGTCCCGTGGCCAGCGCCTCCAGCGCCGTGAGCGGCAGCCCCTCCCAGCGGGAGGGCAGCACCACCACGTCGGCCGCGACGTACCAGGGCCTGGCGTCGGACACGTCGCCGGTGAAGTGAACGCGCGGCACGGCCCGCGCCCGCAGCTCGGGCAGCAGCGGGCCGTCGCCGACGACGACCAACCGGGCCGCGCCGTCGCGCGCGGCCACCCGTTCCCACGCCGAGAGCAGCAGGTCCTGGCCCTTCTGCCGGGTGACCCGGCCGACGCAGACCGCCAGCGGCGTCCCCTCGGGGATGCCGTGGCCCGCGCGGGCCGCCGTACGATCCGCCGGGGAGGCCGGCCGGAAGCGGCGCAGGTCCACGCCGTTGCGGACCACCACGAGCTCGGCGGGCACGCCGTGCCGCCTGGCCAGCGCCGCCTCGCCCTCGCCCACGCAGACCACCAGGTCGGCCCAGCGCGCGGCCAGCCGTTCCCAGCCCAGGCATGCGGCGGCGAGCACGCCGCGGGCGGCCAGCCAGGACCAGCCGTGCGGCTGGAAGACGGTGGGCACCCGTCCCCTCAGCGTGGCCCGGCCCGCCAGCCCGGCCTTGGAGGAGTGCAGGTGCACCACGTCGGGGCCGAACTCTCCGACGATCCGCGCCAGCCGGGCCGCCTGCCCCACGTCGGCGGGACCCGGCGCGCGGGTCGCCTCCCAGGCCAGGCAGGGCACGCCCGAACCGGCCAGGTCGCCGGCCAGCTGACCGGCCGGCGGGCAGGCGACCGCGACCCGCCAGCCCCGCCGCGCCTGGTCGGCGGCGGCCATCGCCACGTACGCGCCGACCCCGCCGTCCACCGGCTGGGTGACGTGCAGGACGCGCGGCCTCACCGCCATGCCGCGAACCTCTCCACCAGCCGCGGGCAGCGCCGCTTCAGCAGTTCCTGGCCCGCGGCCCGGGTGCCGGCGCTCGCGGCGTAGGCGGCCGAGCGTACGCCGCGGCCCAGCATCACCCGCTGGTTGACGACCGCCTCACAGCCGAACTTCGCCTTGTGCGGCTCGTCGCCGCGCAGCAGGCTCAGCACCGGTTTGGCCAGCCGATGGGCCGTCTCCAGGTTGTCCCGCAACAACATCGTCAGCACGTCGGCCTCGGCGCGCAGCTCCGGATCCGCGCCGTACAGGTAGCCGCCCACGAAGTCCTTGCCGACCACCGTCAGATCGCAGGCCCGCAGCCGTCCCCGTACCCTGAACTCCTTCAGAACCGCGCGGTCCTCCACCACCAGCGACCGCGTGGCCCGCGTCAGATGGTCCATGAAGCGCGGCTCCGTGTGCTGGACGTTGATCCTACGGCTCTCCCACTGCAGGACGTGCAGCCGCAGCAGCTCGCGCACCGAGTGCTCGACCCGGTCCGGCTCGACCACGTCCACCGACAGGTCCATCGCGTCGAGCTTGCGCATCGCCGTACGCAGCCGCCGTGCGCGCCGGCTGTTGAGCCCGGCCATCACCTGCTCGATCGGCCGGCCGGGCAGTTGCAGGCAGGTGGAGGCGGGCAGAGTCCAGGCCCGGCCGCCCCAGAGCCCCGCCAGCCGCAGGATCGCCGCGCCCGGCCGCGCCTCGGGCAGGTCGATCACGTCCCAGCCCGGCTGGGCGAGCAGCCCGGCTCGCAGCTCGCGCAGGCCCGCCTCGCCCTCGGCGTCGTCCACCATGATGTCCGTGAAGTCGGACTGCCCGCCGCCGACGGGCGTCAGCACCCGGCAGCCCAGCCGGTACTCCAGCCTGAGGGGCGCCGCAGCGACCAGCCGCCCGCCCCGGTAGGCCAGGAACACCCGCAGCCGCCCCGGAGTGCCGTACGCCCGCCACCAGGAGCAGAGCCAGCTGTACGACTGGAACGGCGTGGCGGCCGAACTGCGCGCGTACAGGCCGGCCCAGTCCTCCGCCAATCCCGCCAGCGCGTTGCGCGGCACGACCCGCAGCGTGGGCCGCCCGGCGCGCGGGATCGGAGGCGAGGTCCGCGACGTGGACGCGCCCGGCGTCGCGGCGCTCACGCCTTCGCCCCGGTCAGCACCGGCGCGGGCTCTTCGCGCCGCACCTGCCGGAGCGCCTGCGGCGCGGCCAGGCGGACCAGCCCGGCGACCAGGGCCGCGCCGAAGCCGCCGACGGCGATGCCGACCAGCGGCACCGGGGCCGAGGGGTGAGCCGGGATGGACGCGCTGGCGAAGGGCGCCAGCCGTACGCGGGTGTCGGTGGCGTGCCTGTTGGCGTACGTGATCAGCGCGGTGGCGGCCCGGTTGGCGCGGTCGGCGGCCACCCACGCGGTGGGCGCCACGGACGTGAGCCGCACCAGCGGCGCGTCCGGCGAGGCGGCCACGCTCAGGCTGCCCCACTCGGTCTCGTCGCCGGTGAGCAGGCCGGGGTGGGCGGAGATGCGGGCGTACGCGGAGGCGAAGTCGATCGCCTGCGCCGGGTCGCCGCCCGCCACCACCACGACGTAGGCGTCGGCGGAGTAGACGGCGTCGCTCGCCACGGCGTACACGGCCCCGCCCGTCGCTCCCAGCGTCAGGGACAGCGGCAGCCACCATCGCGCGAGCACGCTCATGATGCGGGCCCGGTTCCATGTCATCGTTGATCCTCCGTGGGTACGGCGCCCAGCAGGCGCAGGTAGAGCGACTCCAGCCGGTCGGCCTGACGGCGGATGTCGTAGAGGCGGACGGCCTCGGGCGGCGGCAGCCGTCCGGGCGGGCGGGCGGCGAGCGCGGCCAGTTCGGCGGCGAGCCGGTCCGGCGGGACACGCCTTGCCCCGGGCGCGGAACCCGGCGGCAGGTCGTCGACGGCCGGGCAGGCGTCGTACAGGACGGGCAGGCCCGCGGCGAGCGCCTCGACGACCGCCAGCCCGAACGTCTCCTCCGCCGACGGAGCGGCCAGCACGTCCATCGCCGACAACATCGCCCGCACGTCGGTCGACTCGCCGGCGAAGATCACCCGGTGACCCGCGCCCACCGAACCGGCGAGCTGCCGCAGTCGCGGCTCGTACGAACCGGAGCCGACCAGGAGCAGGACCGCGGATCCGAGCGCCGGCAACGCCTCGATCAGCGTGTCGAAACGTTTGCCCGGCTCCAGCCGGCCCACCCCGCCGATCACGAAGGCGCGCGCGGGCACGCCCAGCCGCAGCCGGGTGCGCCGGCGCAGCGCCGCGTCGAAGCCGAACGCCCGGCCGTCGACGCCGTTGGGGATCACCACGATGCGCGAGCGCGGCACGCCCCAGCCGGCCAGCCGGTCGGCCACGGTCGGCGAGACTGCCACGGTCAGGTGTCCGAGCAGCTCACTGGCCAGGTACAGCGCCCTGACGGGGAGGGTGGGCCTGCGCCCCTCGATGTGCTCGCGGCCGATCGAGTGCTCGGTCGCCACGATCGCGGGGACGTTCGCCAGCCGCGCGGCCAGCCTGCCGTACACGCAGGCGCGATACAGGTGGGTGTGCACCACTTCGTAGCGGTGCCTGCGCATGAGCCTGGCCAGCCGCCCGACGGCCCGCAGGTCCCGGTTGCCGCGCATCCCCACCTGGTGGACGGGCACGCCGGTACGCGCGATGGCGTCCGCGACCACGCCGCTGCCGGTGAGGACCGCGACGTCGCACCGGGCCCGCAGGTGCGGCAGCAGGAACCGCAACTGCTGCTCCGCGCCGCCCGCCGCCAGACCCGTGATGACGTGCAGGACCTTCACCAGGCCCACCGGACCCGGTGACGCGCGTGCTTGGCCCGCAGCCGCAGGGCGCCGTCCCGCTCGCCGACATAGGTGCGCGGCAGCGCGTACCGGCCGCTGAGCTCCGACTTCCAGATCGCGCAGCCGTAGCCGTAGCCGGCCCTGCGAACGGCGTCCACCTCCCGCGCGCCGGCATGCCCGTACGGGTAGCAGAAGCCGTTCACCGGCTCGCCCAGCAGGTCCTCCAGCGCCGCCTTGCCGCCCGCCACCTCGTCATGGAGCTCGGCCTCGCTCAGCCCGGTCAGCGAGCGGTGACCGGCCGAGTGCGCGCCGACCTCCATGCCGTGCCGCGCGGCCCAGCGCAGGCCGTCGGCGTCCATGAGGCGTTTGCGCGGCCCTCCCTCGTCCCAGGCGTTGTGCTCGCCGACCAGGCCGGACACCACGAAGACCGTGGCGCTGAACCCGCGTTCGAGCAGCGCGGGGACGACCTCGCTGCAGAAGTCGGCGTACCCGTCGTCGAAGGTGAGCCCGACCAGGCCCTTCGCGTCGCCCTCTGTGTGGGCGCGCAGCAGCCGGCTCATGGAGACGCCGGTCAGGCCGCGCCGGGCCAGCCAGAGCAACTGCCGGGCGAAGCGGTCGGGCGAGACGGTGATCTGGAAGGGATCGTCGTCACATTTGTCGACGGAGTGGTACATGAGCACGTACGGCATGGCGGTCATGCGCGGCCTCGCGTCCTGATCGAGCGGGTGATTTCTGTCAGCGTGGTCGTGGCCCCCGCCAGCGCCGCGACGGCGCAGCAGGCGGCGGCGATCGCGGCGCAGGTCAGAGCGAGTGCCACCGGCTGCGGCAGGCCCGCGAGCAGCGGCCGCGTCAGCAGGCCCGCGCCGACGGCGGCCGCGGCGGCGAGGAGCAGCACGCCGACGGGCGCGGCGGCGTCGCGCAGCGGCAGGGCGATGACCCGCCGACGCAGCCCGGCCACCAGTACCATGCCGGTCAGCGTGATCCCGGCGGCGTTGGCCGCGGCCAGCCCTGTGACACCCCACGCCGGCCGGGCCAGCAGAGCCGTCGCGGCCAGCCCGGCGGCCATCGCGAGTGCCGGGTACCACGAGGCGCGGGGCCCGCAGAAGTACGCGCGGCACACGACCCCCACGACCGCCTGGCCGAGCAGACCCAGCGCGTACACGCGCATGATCTGCGCGGTGGCGACGGTGTCCGCCTCGGTGAACGCGCCGTACCGCAGCAGGACGGCCACGACGTCGGGAGCGCAGACCAGCAGCGCCGCCGTGGCGGGCAGCACGATCGCCGAGGCGGCGACCACGTCGCCGGCCAGCCGTTCGCGGGCTCGCTCGCGGTCGCCGGCGGCGACGGCGCGGGCGAGGGCGGGGAAGGTCACCGTCGCCACGATCAGCGACAGGACCATCGGCACCTGCGCGATCTTCTGCGCGTAGTTGAGGTGCGAGATCGACCCTTCGGGCAGCGAGGAGCCGACGTACCTCTCGATGAAGACCTGGCTCTGGCGCGCGAGCGTGAAGACCGCGATCGGCAGGAACGCCGCCAGGGGCAGCGGCATCCCGCGCGTCGGGCGGCGGGGACGGCCGAAGCGCCGCACGAACGCCGGAGCCTGGACGAGCACCATGGCGACGCCGCCCACGGCCACGCCCACCGCGGCGGCGTACGCGCCCTGGTCGCGCAGGGACCACAGGCAGACGATGATCCCCACGTTGTAGGCGACGTAGATGGCGGCGGGCGGAGCGAACGTCTCGTGCGAGCGCAGCGCCGCGCTGAGATATCCGGCCAGCCCGAACGTGAGGATCGTGACCGAGGCGACACGCATGCAGTCGGCCGCGAGGTCCGCCCGCGGAATGCCGGGAGCGAGCACGCCGACCAGCCACGGCGCGCTCGCGGCGGCCACCGCGCTCAGCGCCGCCAGCCCCAGGCACAGGTACGGCAACGTCGACGACACCAGGACCCGCGCGTCGTCGCCCGCCTCCACCGCCCGGCTGAACAGCGGCACCAGCACGAAGGCCATGGCGCCCTCGATGAGCAGGGGCGCCGCGGTCTCCGGGATCGTCCAGGCGACGAGGAACGCGTCGGTGCCGGCGTCGGCCCCGAACGTCGTGCCCAGCAGCAGGTCACGGACGAAGCCGAGCAGCGAGCCGAGCCCGACGAGCAGCGCGGTGACGCTGACGGCCCTGACCGCGGGCGAGGTGGCCGTCGTCATCGTGTCCCGCCGTGCCCGGCCGGTACGCCGGTCACCGGCGACGGCGCGGGCCGGGCGACGCGCGACAGGACGAGCCCGAGCACGACCGACATGACCAGCGTCGGAGGCCCGCCGATGTCGCCGTAGACGAAGTCGGCCAGCTGCCACGTCAGCAGCCCGGCCGCGATGACCGCGCCCCCTCGGACCGCCCACCACGCCAGCGACCCCAGGCAGAGCCCGAGCGCGGCCAGGCCGAGCAGTCCCTGTTCGCTGAGGGTCAGCAGGTACATGTTGTGCGGCGAGAGCAGCGGCCGGCGCTGGAAGCCGTGGACCGGGTCGTCGGTGTCGCTGCCCGACGACAGCTCGATCGGCGCGTACGTGTCGCGCAGCTCCGCGAACCGGCGCGGGCCCACGCCCGTGAGCGGGTGGTCGAGCCACATGCCCGCGGCGGTGCGCCAGAGGGTGTACCGGTCGCTCAGCGACTGGTCGGGCTGGGTCACGGCGGTGGCGATCGAGGCGACCCGCCGTCCCAGCACGTCCGATCCCGTGCCGAGCCCGGCGGCCAGCAGCACGATCCCGGCGGCGGCGCCGGCGAGGACCATCCGGGCGGCGAGCACCCGGCTGTGCAGGAACACCATGACCAGGACCGCGCAGAGCAGGGCCAGCCAGGCTCCCCTGCTGAGCGACAGGGCGAGGGGGACGCAGAGCAGGGCCGCGCCCCCGAACGCGGCCGCGCGCCACCGTCCGCGTACGGCGAGGCCCGCGCCCAGCAGGATGACCACGCCGAAGCTGACCACGCTGGCCATGCCCATGACGTCGAGCGCGCCGAACGTGCCGACGGCCCGCACCCGCTCGCCCGCGTACGACGCCCCGGTGCCGGTGAGCGTCTGGACGCAGCCGACCACGCCCTGCACGGCCGCCGCGCCGACGACCGCACCGCCCACGATCAGCCGGTCGGCCCGGTCGCGCACCGTCACCATGACAGCCAGCGGGACGATCACGAACACCTGGACGTACCTGAGGCCGCCGGGCACGCTCGCCGCCATGTCGGGCGAGGCCAGCACGGCGATGCAGGCCGCGCCCGCGACGGGGGCGAGGACCAGCGCGCGGGCGGGCAGTTCGGCCGCGCGCCCGCTCGCGACCAGGAGCGCGAGCGCGACGGCGGCCAGCGCGACGGTGGCGAGGTCGGCGGCCGTCACCCGCGCCTGCCCGAACACGCCGCCGGCCCCGGCGGGCAGGCAGGTGAGGAGCACGGTCGCGGCCGCCACGAGGCTCGGTCGGTGCAGGGCGCCCAAGGGTCAGCTCCCGCCCAGCCGCAGCAGGGACCCCACGGTCCGCACCATGATCTTGATGTCCGTGCCGAGTGACCAGCCGTCGATGTAGTGGTTGTCGAACCGGGCGCGGTCCTCGATCGAGGTGTCACCGCGCAGGCCGTGGATCTGGGCCCACCCGGTGATCCCGGCCGGCGCCCTGTGCCGCATGCCGTAGCCGGGGATCGTCCGGGAGAACTCGTCGACGAAGTGCGGGCGCTCCGGCCGGGGGCCGACCATGCTCATGTCGCCCTTGAGAACGTTCCACAACTGAGGAAGCTCGTCGACCGAGGTCCTGCGCAGCAGCCTGCCCACCGGGCCGACGCGGCTGTCGTGGGCGATGCTCCACAGGGTCGCCGACTCGTGCGCGTCTGCGGGCTTCATCGTCCTGAGCTTGATCACGTCGATCGGCTCTCCCTGGCAGCCCACGCGCCGCTGCCTGAACAGCGGGCTCTGGCCGACCTCCGCGCGGATGACCAGCGCGCAGACCGCCAGGACCGGCGCGGTCACGATGAGACCCGCCAGCGCGACCGCGATGTCGAGCGCCCGCTTCAGCGGCCAGAACGCGCTGCGCTGCGCCGCGGGGCGCATGCGGAGCAGCGGGAACCCGCGTACGTGCTCGCGCAGCGTGACGAAGTCGACGATGAGTTCGCTCAGGTCGAGCGCGAGGTACACGTCGCAGCCCAGCGCCCTCGCCGTTCGCGCGACCGGCTGCTGGCACTGTCCCGCGAGGATGACCGCGCGCACCTCGTAGGCCTGGATGAGGTGCGCGATCTCGCCGGGCCGGCCGAGCACGGGCAGGCCGAGCAGGGGCAGGCCGGGGTGGTCACCACCCGTCTCGTCCAGGAAGCCCAGGGGGAGCAGTCCGTACTCCGGGTGGGCGAGCAGGTTCTGCGCCAGCAGGTGACCGTGCGGGCCCGCGCCGATCACCAGCGTGGGCGCCGGCCGGCCGTACCGGTGCGCTCGGCGTACGGCGAAGGCGAGCACGCTCCTGCCGCACACGGCGAGGAACGTGCAGAGCATCGCGCACAACGCGATCGTGACGAACGACGCCGACTCCCGGAAGGCCACGCAGGCGGCCACGAACCCGGACCCGGCGATCCAGCCGCCACGGTCGAGGCCGGAGGGCAGGACCCGTGGCGCGTACACCCGCCCGAGGCCGTTGAGCACGACGACCAGGACGGCCGCGAGGGCGACGGGCGGGAGGCCCCGGCCCACCTGGGCGGCGGCGAACGCCATGCACAGCAGGTCGATGCCGGCCAGAGCGAGTGGCTGGGTCGCCCGCCATAGTCGTGAGCTTTGACGGCCCGCCGGCCGTGCGGCCCGCCGGTCGCCCTCAACGCTAACAGCCACTGCTTCTCCGGAAATAGCTCGTTCGACCGGACCGACCTTCGATCAGCCAATCCGGTCCACCTATGTAGCCACTAGTCGCCTTTCCGGCAACCTGCCGCGGCATAGGCGTTGAGCAGGGGCTTTGCTATGCAATACGCGAACAATCCCGCAGCGAGCGCCTTGATCGTAGCTCCACGGACCGCCCAGATCGAGAACGTCGGGGCATAAGTACGCCCGCGCTCCGCAACATTTCCTTGGCCGTTCGTTGAAACAACGAACGCCATTTCGGAGTTTGGCGGCGGATTCACCACGCGAAAACGGCGGCGCCCGTCGGGACACCGCCGTTCACGAGCCGGATCGGCCTACCGCCGCAGGACCATCCTGGCCGGATCGACCAGCAGGAGACCCGCCACGCCCAGCACGGGCAGGAGGGTGAGCTGCCAGAGACCGGCGCCGTCCCAGCCGAGCGCGCCCACCAGCCGGGCGAACAGCAGCCCCGAGAAGGCGGCGGCGACGTAGTAGGTGAGGATGAACAGGCCCGCGCCCCGGCCGACGTGGTGCGGGCGGACGGCCCGCTGCATCGCGGTGGAGCAGTTGGTGAACAGGAAGCCGCTGGCGAACGTGCCCATGAGGAAGGAGAGCACGTACTGCGCCGTGGTCCCGGTCGCGACCTGGTACATGAGGTAGGCGGTGACCGAGGTGGCGACCATGGCGAACATCAGGAGGCGGGCCTGGTTGAACCGGTCGCCCAGCCAGCCGGCCGGCAGGGCCATCATGGCGCCGAGACCGCCCATGGACACCGCGAAGGCCGCCTGGTCGGCGGTGAAGCCGAGTCCCTCGCGGAGGAAGGTGGGGTAGAGCCCGAGATAGCCGTAGAACACCAGGCCTGACACGGCACAGGCGATGCCCACGGCGAGCGTGTTGCGGTTGTAGGGGGAGGCCGGCACGTGCTCGTACGACGTGGCGTCGGCCTCGGTGGCCGTGCCGGTGACCGCCTCGGTCATCTTGCGCGACACCGTGAGCGCGATGAGCAGGCTCATGACGAGGCCCGCGGCGGCGAACAGGAAGAACGGTGTGCGCCAGGTGCCCGAGCTCTCGGCGAGCCCCGTGCCGATGAGCGGGCCGAGGAAGACGCCCAGCCCGAACGCCACGCCCACGACGCCCGCGGCCAGCGCCCGCCGGTGGAAGAAGAACGCCCCGATCACCGCGTACAGGGCGGTGGCCTGCACACCCTCGCCGACGCCGGAGACGAGGCGGTAGATGCTCATGTCGACGAACCCGACGGCCAGCGGGATGGCCAGCGTGCCGAGCGAGTAGACCAGCACGCTGATGACGATGATCGTCCTGCGGGAGAGCCGGTCGGCCAGGTAGCCGGCCGGGGGCCCGGCGAGCGCGAGCCCCAGCGTGAAGCCGGTGGCCAGCAGTCCGCCCTGCTCCAGAGAGAAACCGAGCTCGTTCCTGATCTCGGGCAGGAGGGGGTAGAAGATCTGCCGGTCCATCGCGTTGAGCATGTACGACGCGCACAGGACCGCGAAGCCGATCGCGACGGAGGCCTTCGTCACCTGCGGGGAGGCGCCGCCCTGGGGGCGCTCTGTGGTGCTGCTCATCTGGCGTTCCTATGCGCTGGAGGGGCACGCGACCACCGTCGGACACGCAGCCGCGCGCTTGGCGGACAACCGTCCGTACAGTGGTCACCATGGGCTGGCCTCAGAATGATGTGCCCAGGGTCGCCTGTCAAGGGTCTGATCCCCAGCGGGAGGACTGCCCCGGACAATTGTCCGCAGCATGGTTGACCACGTGATCAATGCTGGCCTGACCACTCGGTGATACCGGATGGTTCTTGCTCGACGAGTGCTACCGGTGAGTAGCAGTACCTATGGGCAATTGCGCAGAAACCCCCATGTATCGGCTCCCCGTGGCGCGAGACATTGGCGACATGAACGGTCTGTACGCGCTCAAACCCTGGTACGCCGCCCGGCTCAGCGGGGTGCGGGCCCTCCTGGTCACCCACGGCGTCCACCCCTCGGCCATCACCGTGGCGGGCATCGTGTTCGGGGCGGCGGCGGGAGCCGTACTCGGGCTGGGCGAGACGGGACCGTGGGCGGCGGTTGCCGTCGCGGCGGCCCTCGCCGGACGCCTGGCCTGCGCGAACCTCGACGGCGGCGTCGCACGCGACGGCGGCCGGAGCACCAGGTTCGGCGCCGTGGTCAACGAACTGGGCGACCGGCTCGCCGAGTACGCGGCGCTCGCCGGATGCCTGGCACTGGCCGACCCCGCGCTCGTGGCCGCCGCCGCGCTGGCCGCCACCCTCCCCTCGTGGGCCGCACTCGCGGGCGCCGCCGCGGGGGCGCGGCGTCCGCAGGGCGGCCCCGTCGGCAAGACCGAGCGCTGCGCGCTGCTGGTGCTGCTCGCCCTCACGGGCTGGACGGGCTGGCTGATCGCGCTCGCCGCCGGCTCCCTGCTCACAGCGGTCGTACGGATCACGCGCGTCCACCGCGAGCTGCGGGAGGCCACGTCATGATCCTCGACACCGCCCCCTACCTTGCCGGAGCCCTCGGAGTGAGCGGGCTGGCGGTCTGGCGGTCCAGGCAGCGCGAGCTGGTGCGCCGCTGGACCACCTGGGCCGTCGCCGCGCCACTCGTGACCGGCTGCCTCCTGCTCGGCCCCCGGGGCGCCACCGTCCTCGCGGTCCTGCTCGGCGTCGTCTGCGCCGTCGAATACACCCGCCTGGTACGGCTGCGCACCCCCGAACGTGTCATCCTGATCGCCCACGCCGCTCTCCTCCCCGTCGCCGCGCTGATGGGGGACATGTACGGGCCGGTCGCCGGGTGCTTACTGGCCATGGTGCTGGCGCCGGTCCTGTCCGGCGACGCGGAGGACGGCGCCCGCAGGGCCGCCTTCGGGATGTTCGGGCTGCTCTGGCTCGCGCCCCTGGCCGGGCTCGTCCTGCTCGGCCCCGCCCAGGCGTTCGCGCTCTGCCTGGCCGTCGCCATCGCCGACGTGGCGGCGTGGTGCGGCGGCAACCTCGTCGGCGGCCCGCGGTTGTCACCGCTGTCACCGGTCAAGACCTGGAGCGGCGTCCTGGGCGGCGCGGCGGGCGGGCTCGCCGTACTGGCCCTGCTCGGAGCCCTCACCCCCGCCCTGGCCGTGGCCGTGGCCGTCGGCGCTCCCCTCGGCGACCTGGTGGAGTCGATGGTCAAGCGCGGCGCGGGCGTCAAGGACGCGGGCACCTGGCTACCCGGCTTCGGCGGCCTGCTCGACCGTGTCGACTCCCTCCTGATCGCCCTGGCCCTGGCGGTGGTGCTCTCATGAACGGCGCTCTCCTGCGGCGGTATCTATGGCGGACGGCCTTCACCTGCAACGGCGGGTTGCGGGTCGAAGGGACGGTCCCTGACGGGCCGTGTGTGGTCGTCGCCAACCACAGCTCCCACGCCGACACCGCGGCTCTGCTCGCCGCGTTGCCCGCGCGCAGGCGTCCCGTGGTGGCGGCCGCCGCCGACTACTGGTTCGCGGGCCCGCTGCGGTCGCTCGTCTGCCGCACCCTCGTCGCCGGATTTCCCGTACGGCGCGGCGGGGGCGGCTCGGCCGACCTCGCCCACGCCGTACGGCTCCTGGAACGGGGACGCATCGTCGTCGTCTTCCCCGAAGGCACGCGCTCGCGGGACGGCCGCGTCGGCGCGTTCCGCTCCGGGGCAGCGCGCGTCGCCGAGAAGGCGGGCGTACCGATCCAGCCCGTGACCATCCAGGGCACCTCCGAGGTGCTGCCCGTGCACGGGCGGGTGCGGCGGGGACAGGTGCTCGTCCGCTTCAACCGGCCTGTTCACGACCTGGAGAGCGCGCACGACCTGATCGAAGGAGATATTTCATGAAGTGGATCCTCATACGGTTCCTGCTGCGCACGGTCGGCCGGCTCAGCGAAGGCATCCGCATCGGCTACCGACACGGCTTCGACAGCGGCACGATGCTCGACTACGTCTACGCCGACAAGTCGCACGGGTGGCTCGGCCTGGGCAAGGTCATCGACCGCGTCTATCTGAACGCCGTCGGATGGCGTGCCATCCGTGCCCGGCGGGCCCTGCTGCACGACGTGCTCAGGGAGGAGGTCTCGGCCAGAGCCGGCCGGGCGCTGATCCTCGACGTGGCCTCCGGTCCCGGCCGCTACCTTCAGGACCTGGCCAAGGAACAACCCGAGACGCGGGTGGTCTGCCGCGACCTGGCGACCGACGGGCTGGCGCTCGGCGAGAAGCAGGCGGCGGCACGCGGCCTGACCAACATCGTCTACGAGCAGGGCGACGCCTTCGAACCCGCGCCGCTCGACCGCCCGGCCGACGTCATCGTGGTCTCCGGCCTGTACGAGCTGATGCTGGACGAGGAGCTGATCAGCAAGTCGATCGCCCGCCTGCGTGACCTGCTCGCGCCCGACGGCGTGCTCATCTTCACCACCCAGACCCGCCACCCGCAGCTGGAGTTCATCGCCAACGTGCTGCCCAACCGCGACGGCGTGCCCTGGGTCATGGAGTGCAGGTCCGTGCAGCAGGCCCACGGCTGGGCGCGCGAAGCCGGCTTCGAGGACGTGGTCAGCCGTATGGAGAAGGTGGGGCTCTTCGCGGTCACCACCGCGCACAACATCGGTGACGGTCTCTGACGCCGCTTCTCCCCAGGGGTGCCCGACAGACGAAACCGCCCCTTACCTGCGGTGTTCCCTCAGGTAAGAGGCGGTTTCACGTGGTGGAGGTGGCGGGAATCGAACCCGCGTCCTTCAACCCCAAGTCAGGGCTTCTCCGGGCGCAGCCTGCTGTGTTTTTCTCAGCCCCGGCGATCACGCAGGCAAGTCGCCGACGGGCTCAGCCACTGTTAGATTTCCCGATCTCCCCCGTGGCCGGGTCGACCGGTTGAGCCTTCTAGCGATGCCAGACACCGGGCCGAAGGCGCTCCCGGGCTGACAGTGGCTTCGCTGCTCAGGCAGCGAGGGCCAGGGAGTCCCTGGCCGCCACAGTGCTCTTGGAATTGGCACTTGTTGTTTGCGGTCACAGGATTAACGAGGTTATGTCCGCAGTCCTCGGCCCGCTTCACCTGGCTTGCAAGGCCAAAGTCGAAGCCAGTCACCCCCTGTGCAGTTGTCAACACATCTCGCGAAAGAGCTGCGCGACACGAATGTACAGGGGACAACGCCCTTCGCGCCAACTTAATTCCCTTATGGCGAAACCCCCGGGAGCGTGGCACGGTGGCACGCGCTCCCGGGGGCCGACCGGCAGGGTCGAGCCGGTCCGGACGGCAGGACTTCCCCCGAGATGAAGTCCTGATCTCATCACGGCGACTGGATCCGCAACCCCCCGAGCGGGCCCAGTCACTCAGTAAGACGCAGCCGACAGCCCGCATGGTTGCTCGGCGTCACGATTTTCTCACCATGGGTGTCGAGCGCCTGCCCTGCCGCCCTCACGAACTGCGCAGGGCCGCGAAGAAGCTGCCCGCCACCGCGCCGGCGTCGTGGTTCTTCGCCAGCACCGCGATCGCCACGTCCCCCTGCCAGCCGACGAACCAGGTGTGCTCGTCGCCCGCCGTCGCCGTCACGCCGTAGACCTTGCCCTTGCCCGCCTGGGCGGGCGTGCCGACCGCGCCGGACCGCATCATCGCCGTCAGCGCCGAGCGGACCTTGGGATCGACGGGCACCGGCGCGGGCTGTGCGGTCGGGACGACCTCGGCCGCGGGATCCGGCGACTTGGGCTCGGTGACCAGCACGGGCGGATGCCAGGTGCCCGAGGCGACGGCGGCGGCCACCAGCGCCATGCTGAGCGGGCTCACCTCGACGTTCTGGCCCGCGATCGCCTTGGCCTTGTCGGCGTCACCGGTCAGTTCGGGCAGGGTGCCGCTGAACGACTTGAGCGGCAGCCGCCATGGCTGCCCGATGCCGTAGGCCTTGGCGCTCTTGGCGAGGTCGTCGGCGGTGACCCGGCGGGCGAGCGAGGCCAGCGCGGTCACGCATCCCTTGGCGAAGTGTTCGCGGAACGTGGCCGACTGCGTCGTGCCGGCGCTCCCGCCGGAGTTGGCGAACGTCGCGCCCCCGACGGTGCGCTCCTGCGGGCAGGCCAGCCGCTGTTTGGGGCTCACCCCGGACTTCAGCAGCGCGTCGGCGGCCACGATGGAGAACGCCGTGCCCGCGGGGAACTTGCCGGCCAGGGCTTGCTTCTCCTGGTGCAGGTTCTTGGTGCCGACCGCGCGGATCTCGCCGGTGTTGCGGTCGACGGCCACCAGCGCGCTGGTGTCGGTGAGGGACACCGCCCGCTCGGCCGCCGCCTGGACGGTGCGGTCGATCGTGGTCTTCACCGAGAGGTTGCGCCGGCCCGGCCACTCCTTCAGCAGGGCGACCTGCTCGCCGGTCTTGAGATCGAGAGTGATCACCTTGGTCTGCGTGGAGCCCGTCAGGTATTCCTGGTAGGCCTGCTGCAGGCCGCTCTTGCCGACCGAGTCGCCGGCCCGCTGCGGACCGCCGAGTTTCTGCTCGCTCTCCGGCGTGAGCGCGCTGACGGTGCCGACGATCTGCCGGGGCGCGTCGGGGTTGACCGGCTGGTCCTGCGGCTCGATCTCGATCCCGGCGATCGCGTCGAGCTTCGGCTGCATCGACTGATAGCGCGAGCGCCCGAACGTGACCAGTTGCACGAACTTGTCGGGCGGCGACGACCTGATGCGGCTCAGCAGGCGGTCCTGGGCGTAACCCGTGGCCTCGGACAGCTGAGCCACGACCTCCTCCGCCTTGCCGCCCAGCCTGGCGGGATAGACGCCCGCGACGTAGAGGACGGTGTCGGTCTGCAGCGAGTCTCCCGACCTGTCGAGAACCGGCTGGCGTGGCGTCGGGTCGGTGTCGACGGCGAAGCGCTGGCCCTCCTTGAGCTGCGGATGCAGCACGGACGGTGACCAGCGCACCTTCCACACCCCGTCGACCAGGTGCAGCGGCAGCACGCCGTCGTACTCCCAGAGCGGGTTGTTCTCCCCGAGATCGACCTCGGCGTGGAAACCGGCCCTGGACTCCTCGCCCGTCATGGTGACACTTGTGATCCTGAAGCGGAAGGAGGCGGCGTCGAGCTCCAGCTTGGCGTCGGCCAGCGCCTTGCGCACAGTGGCCAGGTCGCCGTCGGCGCGGCCGGCCGCCAGCCCGTAGTCGCCCGACTGCCAGCCCACGAGGAAGTCGCGCACCGCGTCGTGCGGCGACGGCTCCTCGAAACAGCCGGTCAGCATCGTGCTCGCGACCGCCAGCGTGAGGGTGGCGGTCACGGTGCGACGGGCGCGCCTCATCGGTGCGCCGAGGGTGCGGCGGGCGCGTGTCATGGGTGCGGTGCCACCGCCCTCATCGGGTGCGGTGCCGCAGCGCCCGCGCCATTTCGCGTTTGGCCTGCTGCTCCGCCAGTGCGTGCCGTTTGTCCCAGTCTTTCTTACCGCGCGCCAGGCCGATCTCGATCTTGGCCCGGCCGTCCTTGAAGTAGAGCACCAGCGGCACGATCGTGAGCCCGCCCTCCTTGGTCTTGGCGGCGAGCTTGTCGATCTCCTTGCGGTGCAGCAGCAGCTTGCGCTTGCGTCGGGCCGTGTGGTTGGTCCACGTGCCCTGCGTGTATTCGGGGATGTGCACGTTGAGCAGCCACGCTTCGCCGTTGTCGATGCTGGCGTAGCCGTCGACGAGCGAGGCGCGGCCCTCGCGGAGCGACTTGACCTCGGTGCCCTGCAGCACGAGCCCCGCCTCGAAGGTCTCGTCGACGTGGTAGTCGTGCCGAGCACGTTTGTTCTGGGCGATGACCTTCCGCCCGGTCTCACGTGGCATGCTTCCGACTTTACCGGCGGCCGGAGCGGCGGCGGCCCATCCGCGCGCGCATGACTAGACCCTGAGGTAACGGCGGAGCGTCACGAACGAGGCGAGCACACAGATCACGACGCCGATGACCATGGTGATCGTGATCGTCTGTGCCACGTCGTTCCAGCCCAGCTGGGAGGTGGCGTCCCCGAAGAAACTGCCGAGCTCCTCGAACAGGAAGACCTTGGCCATGATCAGGATGATCGCCGAGAACACGCCGCCGATCAGGCCGGCGATCACGCCCTCCATGACGAAGGGAAGCTGGATGTAGAGGTTGGACGCGCCGACCAGCCGCATGATGCCGGTCTCCCTGCGTCTGTTGAACGCCGACAGCCGGACCGTGTTGCCGATCAGCAGGGCGGCCGCCAGCACCAGAATGATCGCCACCGCCAGCGCGACGAAGGCGAGCCGGTCGAGCATCACGAAGAACGGGCCGATCAGCTCCTTCTGGTCGAGCACCTGCGCCACGCCCGGCTGGCCCTTCACCGCCTGGACGATCGGCTGGTAGTTGTCCGGATCGACCAGCTTGATGCGGAACGACTGCGGCATGTCCTCGACCTTGGCGGCGTCGACGAGGGCCTTGTTGGCGGAGTAGGAGTCCTTGAAGTTCTTGTACGCCGCCGTCTGGTTCTCGAAGTACACCTCCTTGACCCCAGGAATGCTCTTGATGTGTGTCTCGAGGGCCTTGATCTGGTTGCCGGTCGCCTCCTTGCCGTTGCACCCCGGCATGGCGGTCCCCTTGCCGCACAGGAAGACGGAGACCTCGACCTTGTCGTCCCAGTAGCCCTTCATCAGGCCGACTTGGGCGTTGATCATCAAGCCGACGCCCAGCATCGCCATACCGACCGCCACGGTGATGATCACCGCGATCGTCATGGTCAAGTTGCGACGGAGGCCGATCCAGACCTCGGAGAAGATGAAATTCGCCCGCATGTTCTGTCTGCAGCTCCCTGTCAGTACGCCTGGCCGTAAACGCCACGCGACTGGTCACGGACGATCTTGCCGTCCTCCAGCTCCACGACACGCTTGCGCATGGAGTCGACGATGGCCGCGTCGTGCGTGGCCATGACGACCGTGGTGCCAGTCCTGTTGATGCGGTCGAGCACCTTCATGATGCCGATGCTCGTCGCGGGGTCGATGTTGCCCGTCGGCTCGTCGGCCAGCAGGATCATCGGCCGGTTGACGAACGCTCGGGCCATGGCGACGCGCTGCTGCTCGCCGCCGGACAGCTCGTCGGGCATGCGGTGGGCCTTGCCTTCCAGGCCGACCAGCTCGATGACCTCGGGAACCACCTTGCGGATGAAACGCCGGGGTTTACCGATGACCTCGAGAGCGAACGCCACGTTCTCGTAGACGTTCTTGTTCGGGAGCAGCCGGAAGTCCTGGAACACGCAGCCGATGCGGCGGCGCAGGTGCGGCACCTTGAAGTTGGAGAGGCGGGACAGGTCTTTGCCTGCGACGTGGATCGCTCCGCCGTTGGGCCGCTCCTCCTTCAGGATCAGACGCAGGAACGTGGACTTGCCTGATCCCGAGGGACCGACGAGGAACACGAACTCGCCCTTGTCCACGTCTACGGATACGTGGTCGAGAGCGGGCCGGTTCTGGTTCGCGTAGACCTTGATGACATTATCGAAATGGATCACGAGAGCATCACGGCATGCCAGTCTAGGGGTCAGGACGGAAGCGAGGGTGGCATATGCCCACTTCCCGCCACTGGCCGACCGGGGGCGTCTTCTTTACCGACGATCGACGTTCCGATTGGCCAGACGACAGTCTAGAGGGAAGACTGGCATGGAACGTCCATAACGGAAACAAAACGATTGTGCGGCTAGACTTGGGGCTGTCATGAGCTGTGAACACCTCGTATGCGCGCAATGCGCCCACCCCGTCATCGAGGGACGCTGCCCCCTCTGCCGCGCCAGCAGAGAACGTATGCACCAGCACGGTTTCGCCGGGCTGTCACCCGCCGCGGTCGTCGCTTGCCTCGTCGTGCTGCTCTTCGTGAGCCTCGTGCTCAACCACCTATTCGGTGTCTGACTCCTGCCGCCGCATCCAGCGGATCTCCGACTCGATGAACGCGTCGAGGTCGCCGTCGAGCACCGCCGACGGGTTGCCCGCCTCGGTGTTGGTGCGCAGGTCCTTCACGATTTGGTAAGGGTGCAGCACGTAGTTGCGGATCTGCGTGCCCCATGACGTGGTGGACGCGCCGCGCAGCTCCGACATCTTCTCCGCCTCCTCCTGCCGCTTGCGCTCCAGCAGCTTGGCCTGGAGCACGTTCATGGCGGTGGCGCGGTTCTGCAGCTGCGAACGTTCGTTCTGGCAGGAGACGACGATGCCGGTCGGGATGTGCGTGATGCGCACCGCCGAGTCGGTCGTGTTGACGCCCTGGCCTCCCGGACCGCTCGAACGGTAGACATCGACGCGGATCTCGTCCTCGTTGATGTCGATGTGGTCGGTCTGCTCCACCACCGGCACGACGTCGACCCCGGCGAACGAGGTCTGCCTGCGCCCCTGGTTGTCGAACGGGCTGATGCGCACCAGACGGTGGGTGCCGTGCTCGCCCCGCAGCGTGCCGTAGGCGTAGGGGGCCTTGACCGCGAACGTGGCCGACTTGATGCCGGCCTCCTCCGCGTAGGAGGTGTCGTAGACCTCGGTGCCGTAGCCCTTGCGCTCGGCCCACCGGAGATACATCCGCAGCAACATCTCGGCCCAGTCGGCGGCGTCGACGCCACCGGCCTGGGAGTTGATCGTCACGAGCGCCTCGCGGGCGTCGTATTCGCCCGAGAGCAGGGTGCGGACCTCCATCGCGCCGATGTCGGACCGCAGCGTCTCGAGCTCCTTGTCGGCCTCGGCGCGCGTGTCGTCGTCGCTCTCCTCGGCCGCGAGCTCGTAGAGCACCGACAGGTCGTCGAGCCTGCGCGACAGGCCCTCGACGCGGTTGAGCTCGCCCTGCAGATGCGAGAGCTTGCTGGTGACCTTCTGCGCCAGGTCGGGGTCGTCCCACAGGTCAGGGGCGGCAACCTGCTGCTCCAGCTCGTCGATCTGCTTGCGCATCGCGTCGAGGTCGAGCACGTCCTGGATGCTGCGGAGCGTCCCCGCGAGCTCGTTGATCTCTTCTGCCGGATCCATACCTGCCACGCTTCCCTACACTAGCCTCCTCCGGGGACTTCACCTCCCAAGCGGCCCCTGTCCGGCTCTGACGACCCGCGGACCGGTGTCGGGGGCCTCGGCGCGTCCCCGGCGCGAATACCATGGATCAGGTGCGCGTACATGGTCGGCGAACAACGCTGGCGCTCGCCGCCGGCTTGCTTGCCGCGGTGACCGCCTGCAGCGGTGATGCCCAGCCACGAGCGACCCCCACCAGCTCCGCCGCCGCCGCGACCTCCTCCCCCTCGCCGTCGCCCGACGAGCCCGAGGTCACGCGGACCGAGGCGGCCGAGGTGTTCGCCGAGGTCACCCTCTCCGAAGACGTGCTGAGGGTGAAGAGCGACCTGCAGGGGCGGCTCGGGCTGGCCGTCGACCTCACGGACGGCGGGCAGACCCGCATCACCGTGGCCGACTACCTGTCCACCGACTACGCGCCGCGCCGCTACACGTGGGGGTCGCCGACCCTGTTCGTGCCCAGGTTCGAGCAGGGCGAAGGGTCACCGTGGTTCAGCGCGCTGGCGACCCGCGACGGCCGTCCGACGCTCCTGACGTTCACCCGGTCCGACCGCTGGCGCATCAGCTCGGCGGCCCAGCTCCTGCCCGGGCAGAAGCTGCCGGAGATCGAGTTCGACGCCGACGGCTACGCCGGCGCGGTCGGCTCCGACGACAAGACCGTCACGATCAGCCCGCAGTTCATGGGGCCCGTGCACGCCAGCGTGGCCGAGACCGGCACCGCCGGGGTCACCGCCGGGCTCATCGCCGCGGGGCCGTACACGACGGAGATAGCCGAGCAGATCGCCTCCCGCCGCGAGGACGCCAAGGCCGAGGGCTTCAGCTACGACTCGATCTTCAGCGCCGACAACTACCCGGTCTACGCGCTGCGCACCGAGGACGGCGGGGCGCTGATCCAATACTCCCTGTCCAGGACCACGACCACGACGACGCGCACGGCCGAGGACGACTACATCCCCGTGCCCAAGTCGGCCAGGTGGGCGATCAGCACGCCGGTGCTGCGCCGCACGCTGCGACTGGTCGAAACCCACCAGTACGCGACCGCCGTGCCTCCCCTCACCGCGCCCAAGGCCGCCGCCGTCATCGCCCACGACGGCGCACTCACGCGCGCCACCGGAACCTGATCCTTCCTCCATCTTTTACGGCACCGCCTACGGACCCGCACGCTCCGTAGAGCCTCCCGTCCGTCATGGCCGGTCGTGAAGGCTCACGGGTTGCTCACCGTGACGAGCGTGACGCGGGCCGTCTTCTTCGCCGAATCCTTGACCGGGTCGATGTCCTTCGTCCAGTTGCCGCCGGTCGGGCTTCTTTGTCGAGTTCCCCACCGGTTGACATGTTCTGTGAGGGGGCGGGCGAGGTTGGCGCCTGCCCCCTCCGGGTCAGGACTCTCTGTAGGGGAGGTTGCTCGCGGACACCAGCGTGCGGATGGCGCGCAGGGCCACCGAGAGGGTGGCCAGGTCGAAGGTGTCGCTCTCCCAGATCTCCGACAACGTCTGCCGGGCCCGGGAGACGGCCGCCGTGTTGGCCTCCGTCCACCTGGCCAGCCGTTCCTCCGGCGACAGGCCCGACTTGCTGTGGGCCAGCACGTCACGGGTCAGGGAGGCGTGCGCCGCGTAGAGGTCGTCGCGCAGGGCCGAGCGGGCCATCGAGTTCCACCGGTTGTCCCTGGGCAGCGCGATGATGCGTTCCCTGATGCGGGCCAGCTGCAGCCGGTCGGCCAGGTCGAAGTAGACCTCCGCCGCCTCGTGAACCGGGCGGTCGGTCAACGAGGAGATCTCGACCAGGTCCAGCATCGAGTACGCGGGCACCATGGCGGCCGTGCGCTCGGCCAGCTCCGGCGGCACGCCCCTGGCGAGGAACGAGTCGCGCCGGTCCTCGTAGGCGGCCAGGTCGGGGCCGGTCAGCAGCTTGGGGATGTGGGAGACCACGCCGTTGACCGGCTTCATGAAGAAGGCGACCGACCCGGCGAGGTCCAGCGGCGGCCGGCGGTTGACCAGCAGCCAGCGGGTGCCGCGCTCGGCCAGCTTGCGGGCCTCCAGCAACATGGCGATCTGGGTCGCCGTGTCCACCTGCTTGTCCAGCGCCTCCACGTCCCTGTGGAAGCTCGGCAGGTCGAAGACCTCGCGCGCCACGAGGTAGGCGCGCACGATGTCGGGCGCCGAGGCGCCGGTCTCCTCGCCGAAGCGGAACATGAACGTGGTGCCCATGGAGTTGACCAGCTCGTTCACCACGCAGGTGGTGATGATCTCCCGGCGGAGCGGATGGGCGTCCATGTAGGTGCGGAACCGCTCGCGCAGCGCCGACGGGAAGTACGACACCAGCCACGAGGCGAGATAGGGGTCGTCGGGCAGGTCGGAGGCGAGCACCTCGGCGTCGACGGTCAGCTTGGTGTAGGCCAGCAGCACGGCGAACTCGGGAGCGGTCAGGCCGAGCCTGGCCTGCCGGCGCTCGGCCAGCTGCTTGTCGGACGGCAGGAACTCCAGCTCCCGGTTGATCAGCCCTTCGCGCTCCAGCCGCCGCAGGTAGCGGGCGTGGATGTGGAGCATCTCGACGGCCTGGGCGCGGGCGGCGGCGAGAACCACGTTCTGGGCGTGGTTGTCGCGCAGCACCAGCCGGGCGACCTCGTCCGTCATCGAGGTGAAGACCTGGTTGCGCTGCTTGTCGGTCAGCTCGCCGTCGCGGACGACCTGGTCGAGCAGGATCTTGATGTTCACCTCGTGGTCGGAGGTGTCGACGCCGGCCGAGTTGTCGATGAAGTCGGTGTTGATGAGTCCGCCGTTCAGCGCGAACTCTATGCGGGCCAGCTGGGTGACGCCCAGGTTGCCGCCCTCGCCCACGACCTTGCAGCGCAGTTCGGCGGCGTCGACCCTGAGCGCGTCGTTGGCCTTGTCGCCCACGTCGACGTTGGACTCGGAGCCCGCCTTGACGTAGGTGCCGATGCCGCCGTTCCACAGCAGGTCGACGGGGGCCCGCAGGATGGCGCTGATGAGGTCGTTCGGGGGCATGGAGGTGACACCCGCGGGGATGCCGAGCGCCTCGCGCATCTGGGGCGTGATCGGGATGGACTTGGCGGTGCGCGAGAAGACGCCGCCGCCTTCCGAGATCAGCGTGGCGTCGTAGTCCTCCCAGGAGCTGCGCGGCAGCTCGAACAGGCGCCGGCGTTCGCCGTACGAGCGGGCGGCGTCGGGGCTGGGGTCGACGAAGATGTGGCGGTGGTCGAACGCGGCCACCAGCCGGATGTGCTGCGACAGCAGCATGCCGTTGCCGAACACGTCGCCGGACATGTCGCCCACGCCGACCACGGTGAAGTCGGTGGTCTGCACGTCCACGCCCATGGTGCGGAAGTGGTATTTGACCGACTCCCACGCGCCGCGGGCGGTGATGCCCATGGCCTTGTGGTCGTAACCGATGGAGCCGCCGGAGGCGAAGGCGTCGCCCAGCCAGAAGTCGTACTTCTTGGCGACGGCGTTGGCGATGTCGGAGAACGTCGCGGTGCCCTTGTCGGCGGCCACGACGAGGTAGGTGTCGGTGCCGTCGTGCCTGACCACGTCGGGTGGCGGGACAACCTGGCCGTCCACAAGGTTGTCGGTGACGTCGAGCAGACCGGAGATGAACATGCGGTAGCAGGCCACACCCTCGGCCTGAAGGTCCTCCCGCTTTCCGGACAAAGGCGGCCGTTTAACGACAAACCCGCCCTTGGACCCGGTCGGGACAATAACGGTATTTTTCACCATCTGGGCCTTAACCAGACCGAGGATTTCCGTACGGAAGTCCTCCATTCGGTCAGACCACCGCAAACCACCGCGCGCCACTTTCCCGAACCGGAGATGCACGCCCTCGACCCGAGGCGAGTACACGAATATCTCGAACTTGGGCCGCGGAAGCGGCAGGACGCTGATGGCCTCCGGGTCAAACTTGAGCGATATGTACTCTTTTCGCCGCCCATCTACCGTCTGAAAGTAGTTCGTCCGCAGCGTGGCCTGGATCATCTCCAGGTAGGCCCGCAACACGCGGTCCTCGTCCAGCGAGGCCACCTCGTCGAGCGCGCCCAGGATCTCCTCGTGGATCGCGTCGGCCAGTTCGGTGCGCACGTCGTCGGGCCGCCTCGGATCGTGCCGGGCCTCGAACAGGTTGACGAGCAGCCGCGCCAGCCGCACGTTGCCCATGAGGACCCGCTCCATGTACGACTGCGAGAACGTGCTGCCCGCCTGGCGCAGGTATTTCGCGTAGGCCCGCAGGATCTCGACCTCTTCCCAGGTCAGGCCGGCGCTCAGGATGAGCGAGTTGAAGTCGTCGGCCTGCACCCGGCCCGTCCACAGGGCGGTGAGCCCGTCCTGGAAGAGCTGCTTGAAGTCCTCCCTGCCGACCTCGTCGGACGGGGTGTAGCGCAGCCCGAAGTCGTAGATCCAGGCGTTCTTGGTGCTCGGGTCGTTGTCGCGGTCGACCTCGTACGGACGCTCGTCGACCACCTCGACGCCGAGCCGCTGGATGAGCGGCAGCACCTTCGACAGCGAGATGGGCGAGCCGACCCGGTAGATCTTGAGCCGCCGCTCCCCCTCGGCCGCGTCGTACGGCTCGTAGAGGTTGAGACCCACCTCCTGCTCGTCGTCCGCGTCGACGAGCTCCTCCAGCCGCTGCAGGTCGACCACGGCAACCTTGGGCGGGAAGTCCGCTTTGTACCCCTCGGGGAAGGCGGAGGCGTACCTGCGGATGAGGCCGGGCGCCTCCTCCTCCGAGGTCAGCTCGATGAGCGCGGAGGCCAGGTCGTCCTCCCAGGAGCGGGTGATGGCGGCCAGCCGCGCCTCCAGCTCCTCCACGTCCACGCTCGGCGGCGGCAGCTGCTTGCCCCGCTCGCCCCGCACGACCACGTGCAGGCGGGCCAGCACCGACTCGCCGATCATGGCGCTGTAGTCGAGCGACGTGCCGCCCAGGGCCTTGAGCAGCACCTCCTGCATCTTCAGCCGGACCTTGGTGGTGTAGCGGTCGCGCGGCAGGTAGATCAGGCAGGAGATGTAGCGGCCGTAGTCGTCGCGCCGCAGGAACAACTTGACCTGCTTGCGCTCGCGCAGCCGCAGCACGCCCAGCGCGATGGGCAGCAGCTCGTCCAGCGAGGTCTGGAAAAGCTCGTCGCGCGGGAACGTCTCGAGGATCTCGATGAGGTCCTTGCCGTCGTGGCTGTCGGACGCCAGCCCGGCCTGTTCGAGGACGTCGGCCAGCTTGCGCCTGAGCACGGGGATCCGGGAGATCGACTCGTTGTAGGCCACGTGGGTGAACAGGCCGAGGAAGCGCCGCTCCCCGATCACCTCGCCCTCCGGCGAGAAGACCTTGACGCCGATGTAGTCGAGGTAGGTGGCGCGGTGCACGGTGGCCCGGGAGTTGGCCTTGGTGATGATCATGAGGTGCTTCTCGCGGGCCCTGGCCCGCACCTCGGGAGGCAGCGCGGAGAAGCTGCCGGAGCCGACCCTGTCGTCGCGCAGGATGCCCAGCGCCGCGCCCGGCAGCGCGCGCAGCGTCTCGCCCTCGTCGGTGTGCTCCAGCCGGTATTCGCGGTAGCCGAGGAAGGTGAAATGCCCGTCGGCGAGCCAGCGCAGCAGGTCGATGCTGTCCTCGACCTCCGCGGGCTCCAGCGGCGGCGGGTTCATGCTCAGGTCTTCCGCGGTCTGGACGGCCAGCGCCCGCATCTTCCTGAAGTCCTCAACGGCGTGCCGCACGTCGGAGAGCACCCGCAGCAGGTCGTTCTCCAGAGCCTTGAGCACCTGCGGGTCGGACTGCCGGTCGATCTCGATGTGCATCCACGACTCGACCAGCATCTGGCCGGTGACGTCCTGCTGGTCGGGGCGGAGCATCCGGCCCGTCATGTCGCGGCGCACCCGCATCTGCGGATGGACGAGCAGGTGCATGCCCAGGCCGTGGCGGTCGAGCTCCATCGTCACCGAGTCGACCAGGAAAGGCATGTCGTCGGTGACCACCTCGACGACCGAGTGCCCGGGATCCCAGCCGTTCTCCTCGATCGTCGGGCTGAAGGCCCGGACCACCGGCCTGCCCTGCGGGCGGACCTCGGCCAGTTGCCTCTGCGACATCGCGGGGCCGTACACGTCAACGGGGTTGCGGTCGAGCAGGTCTTCCGGCGCGACGTGCCGGTAGTAGAGCCGGAGGAAGGACAGCGCCTCGTCGGCGCCCATGTGCTCCGTGCTCGTCGCGCAGATCTCGGCGGCTCGCTGGAGCAGCTCATCCTTGGCCTCGTCGAGCGGCATTTCGCTCTCACTCCTTTGTGAGGGTTCGCCATGGCTGTTCATAGCCAGGCCCTTAGTTCCCACAGCAGCGGGAAGTAGTGCAGGCGCGTTCTACCGCGCAGATAGGGGGCACCCGTCGAGCCGCCGGTGCCCGACTTGGTGCCGATCTGGCGTTCGACCATCTGAACATGACGCATCCGCCACAACGCTGTGGTCTCGTCGTGGGTCAGCAGGTCTTCTGCCAGTTGCCACAGGTCGTCGTGGGACCTGCGGTCTCTCGCCACGGTCAGCAGCGAGTCCATGATCTCATCGTCGGAGACCGGCAGGCCGCGCAGGGAGAGCGCGCGGAGATAGGCGTCCCACAGCGTGGGCTCCGACAACCTGCGGCGCAGTCTGGCGAGGTCGGCCTCCTCGGCGTGCCGGAAGCTGCCGAGGTAGCGCTCGTCCTTCAGCCCGGACAGGAACTCGAGCTCCCGGAACTGCACGGACTGGAACCCGCTGGCGGGCTCCAGCATCGAGCGGAAGGCGAGAAAGTCCTGGGGCGTCATCGTCTCCAGCACCTCGACCTGCTCGACCAGCACCCGCTCGACCGCGTGCACCCGCCGGAACAGGTGTCTGGCCTGCCACAGCTCGCCCGAGGACATGGCCTCGCGGACCGACTCCAGCTCGTGGAGCAGCAGCTTGAACCACAGCTCGTAGACCTGGTGGACGGTGATGAACAGCAGCTCGTCAGGGGCCTGCGACTGCGGCTGCTGCTGCGCGAGCAACGCGGGCAGGCGGAGGTAACCACCGTAGGACAGCCGGCCGCCTTCCTCGCCGAACCGCCGATGCGGGGGACGGGGCGCATCGTCGTCGACGGCCACCGAACACCTCCCCCCGATCGCCCGGCGTTGCCGCCGGGCGCACGAATTGCCGTACCCGATACCACCTGAAAAGGGGATAGACGTCAACGTGACATCGACATCGGGGGGTCGTCGTCGGAGGTCGAGGAGGCGTTCTTGAGCTCATCGAGCTGGTCCGGCAGCTCGGCGAGCTCCAGCAGCTCCGCCTGGCATCGCTCACATGTGTCGAGGTGGCGTTCGAAGGCCTCGTGCTCCTCTTCATCGAGGACGCCGAGGACGTAGGCGGCCACCCCGTCATGCATCAGCCGGCTACCCCCTTGTCCCGCAGCAGTTCGCGGAGAGCCCGGATCCCGTAGTAGAGCCGGGACTTCACCGTGCCCGGCGGGATCCCCAGAATCTCCGCCGCCTCACTTATCGTACGGTCTCGAAGGTAGGTCTGCTCAATGACTTCGCGGTGTTCCGCGGACAGGGACCGGAGGGCGTCCGCGACGACCATCGCCGACAGAGCCCGATCCGAACCGTCCGGCACCGCCATCATGTCGACTTCGGGTGGTTCGACCTCCTGCGGCCGAACACTCTTCCGCCGACGACCATCAATGACTATGCGACGGGCCACGGTTAGCAGCCACGCCCATATAAGGCTTGGTTCCCATTGCAGTCTTGCCGAGTTCCGCCAGGCCCGGACGAGCGTCTCCTGCACCACGTCTTCGGCCCACTGAAGGTCATTACCTGTGGATTTGCGGACGTGTCGCAGCAGAGGGCCGCCGAACTCCTGGTAAAGCACCGCGATGCGGTGCTCCGCCTCGGCATCCGCACTCTCGAACCTGCCGTCGAGGTGACCTAGCACGGGGCACATCTTTACACCTTCGTTATCCAAGCGGTAGCCACTCCGATAACTCCAGTCATTTCTAACTATCTCCGGCCATAGGTGAACCAGTGCCGTGAACCCCGCGTACCTCCGACCATGCACAGGCTTTTGCGCGGCGAGGTGTTCATGCTCGGCGGCTTCGTCGTGGCGGCCGCGGTGACGATCCTGCTGGTCATGCCACCGGTGATCGATCCCGCTGCCGCCCAGTGGGCGCAGACGTCCACCGGGCCACTCACGGCTGCCGACCGCGACCTGCTGGTCAAGGTGCGGCAGGCCGGTCTCTGGGAGATGCCCGCAGGCGAGTACGCCAAGACCCGCGCCGAGTCCCAACGTGTCAAGGAAGTCGGCAGGCTGATCATGGAAGATCACATGAAGCTCGACCTGCTGACCCGTCAGGTCGCGAAGAAACTGGGCGTGGCCCTGCCGGACGAACCCAGCCCGCAGCAGCAGAGCTGGATGGCCCAGCTCGCCGCGGAGAGCGGGCCCGCCTTCGACAAGGACTACGCCAACCTGCTGCGTGACGCACACGGCAAGGTCTTCACCGTCATCGCGGCGGTGCGGTCCGGAACACGCAACTCCGAGATCAGGAAGTTCTCCGAGGACTGCATGAGGTTCGTCATGAGGCACATGGCGCTGCTGGAGTCCACCGGCCTGGTCAACCACAACGCCCTGCCGGAACCTCCCACGCCCGCGCCAGCTCCACCCGTCGCGATGGCGGTCGATTCGAGGAGACACACATGAGGAGATCCAGACGCATGGCCGCGGCCGTGTCGGCCCTGGCCGTGACGGCGAGCGGGCTGGTGTCCGCGGCCGTCATCGGGGTAGGCCCGGCACGCGCCGAAATCTGCGACCCCGGCGAGTCCTCGTCGCAGAACCAGGAACAGCGGGATCAAAATCAGCGGCGAGACTCCGACCAGCGGAACAGGAACGGGCGCGACCAAGGCCAGGACCGCGGCCGGCAGGATCCGAACCAGAACCAGAGATCCCAGGACCCCGACCAGAACCAGGGCCAGGACCGGCAGAACCCGAACCAGGACCCCAACCAGGACCCCAACCAGGACCCCAACCAGGACCAGGGTCAGGGCCAGGACCAGGGTCAGCAGGACGCCGACCAGCAGGCCCCCCAGGGCGGCGGCGTCGCGGTGGCCGCTCCGGCCGACCCGGACGACACAGCCCGCGCCCC
>NZ_JAAAHR010000054.1:0-49134 GCF_009908215.1 Nonomuraea sp. K271
CTGCTGCACGACAAGGCCGCCGTGCTCAGCAGCGCGTTCCTGGCGCTGATCGTGCTGATGGCGATCTGCGCGCCGCTGATCAGCCTGATCACCGGGCACGGCCCCAACGACTTCGACACGGCCGCGGTCGACACCGACCTGGGCGGGGTGCCGCACGGGACGCTGGGCGGGATCAGCGCCGAGCACCCGCTCGGCGTCGAACCGCAGAACGGCCGCGACATCCTGGCCCGCATCGCGTACGGCGCCCGCGTGTCGCTGCTGATCGCGCTCGCCGCGACCGCGCTGACGACGCTGCTCGGCGTGGTGCTGGGCATGCTCGCCGGGTTCTACCGGGGCTGGGCGGACCAGGTGATCTGCCGGGTCATGGACTTCCTGATGGCCTTCCCCGCGCTCATCTTCATGATCGCCATCCTGTCGTCGCTGCCGCAGGGCGACCGGCCGGTGCTGCTGGTCGTGGTGATCAGCGTGTTCGGCTGGCCGTATCTGGCGCGGGTGGTGCGCGGGCAGACGATGACGCTGGTGAACCGGGAGTTCGTGGAGGCCGCGCGGGCCTCGGGAGCCTCCACGGGGGCGCTGGTGTTCAAGGAGATCCTGCCGAACCTGCGCAGCTCGCTGATCGTCATGACGACGCTGGCGGTGCCCGGCTACGTCGGGACCGAGGCGGGGCTGTCGTTCCTCGGCGTCGGCGTCACGCCGCCCACGCCGTCGTGGGGGCAGATGATCGCCTCTTCGGTCGGGTGGTACGCCGTCGACCCGATGTACTTCGCGATCCCCGGCACGTTCCTGTTCCTCACCGTGCTGTCGCTGACCGTGCTCGGCGACCGGCTGCGGGCCGCGTTCGACTCCGGGGAGGCCGCGTGATGGCGCGCTATCTGGCCGGGCGGGCCGCCGGGGTGGTGCTGATCCTCTTCCTGGTGTGCCTGTTCACGTTCATCATCTTCTTCACGCTCTCCCCCGACCCGGCGGTGATGATCTGCGGGAAGACGTGCACGCCCGAGCGCATCGACCAGATCCGCGGCGTCCTCGGCCTCGACGAGCCGTTCCCCGCCCAGTTCCTCGGCTTCTTCGCAGGCATCTTCGCCGGGCGCGACTACGGCGAGGGCGCGAACCTCGTGCACTGCGCCGCGCCCTGCCTGGGCTACAGCTTCCAGACCAACCAGTCCGTGTGGGACATGGTCGTGGAGCGCCTGCCCGTCAGCGCGACCGTGGCGATCGGCGCGGCGGTGTTGTGGTTGCTCATCGGGATCGTCGCGGGCCTGCTCAGCGCGGTCAAGGAGGGCACCTGGTGGGACCGCGCCGCCATGGGCCTCGCGCTCGGCGGCTCCAGCATCCCCAACTACGTGCTGGCGCTGGCCCTGCAGTACGTGCTGGTGGTGCAGCTGCAGGTGCTGCCGTTCCCGCAGGCGGTGCCGTTCTCCGACGACCCGGCGCTGTGGTTCCAGTCGTACCTGATGCCGTGGTTGGTCCTGGCCACCGGCTACGCCTGCCTGTACGCCCGGCTCACCCGCGCGAACGTGATCGACACCCTGGCGGAGAACTTCATGCGCACGGCCCGGTCGAAGGGGCTCAGCCCGGCGCTGACCCTGCGCAGGCACGCCCTGCGGCCGGCGCTGACGCCGATCACCACGATCTTCGGCATGGACTTCGCGGCGCTGCTGGGCGGCGCGCTGATCACCGAGACGGTGTTCGGGCTGAACGGGGTCGGCAAGATGGCCGCCGACTCGATCGCCAAGAACGACCAGCCGGTGATCATGGCGGTGACGCTGCTGGCGGCGTTCTTCGTGGTGATCGGCAACGTGGTGGTGGACCTCGTCTACACGAGGCTGGACCCGAGAGTGAGGATCACGGCGAGATGAGCGATCTGCTGGTCGTAGAGGACCTCACCGTCACCTTCTCCACCGCGCGCGGCCCCGTCGACGTGGTCAAGGACGTCTCCTTCACCGTCGGCAGGGACGAGACCGTCGGCATCGTCGGCGAGTCGGGCTCCGGCAAGTCGATGACCAGCCTGGCGATCATGGGCCTGCTGCCCAAGGGCGCGACGGCCCGGGGCACCATCCGGCTGGACGGCGCCGACGTGCTCGGCGCCTCCCCCAGGGAGCTGCGGCAGCTGCGCGGCGACCGGATGTCGATGATCTTCCAGGACCCGCTGTCGTCGCTGAACCCCTACTACACGGTCGGACTGCAGATCGAGGAGCTCTATCGCGCGCACCGCGGCGGCTCGCGCGCGGCGGCCCGTGAGGTCGTCGTCGGCGCGCTGCGCCAGGTGGGGCTGCCGGATCCGGAACGGCGGGCGGGCCACTACCCGCACCAGTTCTCCGGCGGACAGCGTCAGCGCATCATGATCGCGATGGCGCTGGTGTGCTCGCCCTCGCTGCTGATCGCCGACGAGCCGACCACGGCCCTCGACGTGACCGTGCAGGCACAGATCCTGCGCCTGCTGGCCGACCTGCGCGAACAGAGCGGCATGGGCATGGTGTTCATCACGCACGACCTGGCCGTGATCAGCTCGATCGCCACCCGCGTGCTGGTGATGCGGCGCGGCGAGCAGGTCGAGTACGGCACCGCCGAGCAGGTCTTCGCCGAGCCCCGCCACGACTACACCCGGATGTTGCTCGACAGCATCCCCCGCATCGACGACCCCCTCGACGAGGTGAGCGCATGACGCTGCTGCGCGCGAAGGACCTGACCAAACGCTTCGTCTCCCGCGGCCCGCTCGGCGCGAAGACCGCCTTCACGGCCGTCGACCGGGTGAGCTTCGACGTACGGCTGGGCGAGACGCTGGCCGTGGTGGGCGAGTCGGGCAGCGGCAAGTCGACGACCGCCAGGATGATCGCCAAACTGCTGGAGCCGAGCGAGGGCACGCTGGAGTTCGAGGGCGAGGACGTCACCCGCGCGAAGGGGCCGGCGCTGGCCCGTTTCCGCGGCAACGTCCAGGTCGTCTTCCAGGACCCGTTCTCCTCGCTCAACCCGCGGCACACGGTGGAGCGCATCCTCATGGCGCCGCTGGTCTACCAGGGCATCGCGCCCCACGGCAGCCGCCGCGCCCACGCCAAGGAGCTGATGGAACGCGTCGGGCTCGACCCCGACCACTCGCTGCGCTACCCCGCGCAGTTCTCCGGCGGGCAGGCGCAGCGCATCGGCATCGCCCGCGCGCTGGCCGTCAACCCCAAGCTGGTGATCTGCGACGAGGCCGTCTCCGCGCTCGACGTGTCCGTGCAGGCGCAGGTGATCGAACTGCTGCGGCGGTTGCAGCGCGAGAGCGGCTTCAGCTACGTGTTCATCGCCCACGACCTGGCCGTGGTGCGGCAGATCGCGCAGCGCGTCGCCGTGATGAGCAAGGGCCGGATCGTCGAGCTGGGGACGACCGCACAGGTGTTCGGCGACCCCCAGGACGAGTACACGCGCACGCTGCTGGCGGCCATCCCGCGCATCGATCCGGAATGGGAACGCCGCAGGAGGGAGAGGGCTTGATCACCGCGACGTACACGATCCCCGGGATGCGGATGCGCGACCACGTGGTCGAGGTGCCGCTCGACTGGTCGGACCCTGGGCCGGCGATCAGGGTGTTCGCCCGCGAGGTGGTGGACCCGGCCCGCGACGCGGAGGACCTGCCGTGCCTGCTCTACCTTCAGGGCGGGCCCGGCGGCAAGGGGCCGCGCCCCACCGGCACGTCGGGCTGGCTCGGGCAGGCGCTGGAGACGTACCGGGTGATCCTGCTCGACCAGCGGGGCACGGGCCGCAGCTCGCGCGTCGACGGCCGGATGATGAGCGCGCTCAGCCCGCGGGAGGGGGCCGGCCACCTGGCCCTTTTCCGCGCGGACTCGATCGTGGCCGACGCCGAGCACCTGCGCACGACCGTGTTCGGCGGGCGGCGCTGGTCGACGCTGGGACAGAGCTACGGCGGCTTCCTCACGCTGACGTACCTCTCCCGCGCGCCCGGCGGGCTGAGCGCCTGCTACGTGGCGGGCGGGCTGCCCTCGCTCGACCCCGACGCCGCCGAGGTCTACCGGCGCACCTATCCCCGGGTGGCCGCCAAGAACGCGGCGTTCTACCGCCGCTACCCGCACCACGTGGGGACCACCGGCCGGCTGGCCGACCAGCTGGCCACCGGAGACGTGCGGCTGCCCGACGGCGACACCCTCACCGTGCGGCGGCTGCAGTCGCTGGGCGTCGACTTCGGCATGAAACCGGGCTTCGAGCGCATGCACTGGCTGCTCGACGAGGCCCGATCCGACGGGCCGGGCGAGCCGACCGAGACGTTCCTGCACCAGGTGCTGGCGCGCTCCTCCTACGCCGACAACCCGCTGTTCGCGGCGTTGCAGGAGAGCATCTACGGCTCGGGCCCGGGCGCGACGGCGTGGGCGGCCGAGCGGGAACGCGCCCGGCATCCCGCCTTCGCCGAGGGCGCCCGGCCGCTGCTGTTCACCGGCGAGATGATCTACCCCTGGATGTTCAGGGAGATCCGCGCGCTGCGCCCCTTCGGCCCGGCCGTCGAACTGCTCGCCGAACGTGCCGCGTGGCCGCCGCTGTACGACCTGGACCGGCTGGCCGCCAACGAGGTGCCGGTGGCCGCCGCCGTCTATTTCGACGACATGTACGTCGACGCCGGCCTGCAACTGGACACCGCCGCCCGGGTCGGCAACACCCAGGCGTGGGTCACCAACGAGTACGAGCACGACGGCATCGGCGACGACCGGGTCTTCGCCCGGCTGACAGGGCTCGTCCGCGACCTAGGAGGAGGAACCACCCCATGACCGACGGCCGGTTGCCCAAGCTGACGGAGATCCCCGCGTTCGCCGCGTACATCGCCGAGGGCTGGGACTCCCCCGCCCGGACGCCCGCGCTGGAGCCGGGCGCGGCCGAGGCCGCCGCGGCCCACCGGGCCAGGCTCGCCGCCGCGCTTCCCGGCACGACCGCCGTCGTGGCGGCCGGCCGGGCGCCGGTGCGCAGCAACGACACCGCCTACGACTTCCGGGTGGACAGCGACTTCTACTGGCTGACCGGCTGCGCCGTGGAGAACGCGGTGGCCGTCGTCTCGGGCGGCGAGGCCACGCTCTACCTGCCTGCGCCCGCGCGCCCCGGCGAGCAGGGCTTCTACGCCGACAGCGCCTACGGCGAGCTGTGGGTCGGTCCCTCACCGTCCCTGGACGAGTGGGCCGGGGCGCTCGGGGTCGAGGTGCGTGCGCTGCCGGGGTTCGCCGGGCCGCCGGACGGCGCGCTGCTCGCGGGACCGGGCTGGGCGCACCCGTCCGGGGAGCTCGGCCGGGTGCTGGCCGAGCTGCGCATGATCAAGGACGACTGGGAGACCGCCCGGCTGCGCGAGGCCGTCGACCGTACCGTGGAGGGCTTCGCCGCGGTGCTCGCCGAGCTTCCGGCCGCGGTCGCGGGCGGCGGCGAGCGCTGGCTGCAGGGCACCTTCGACCGGTATGCCAGGACGCACGGCAACGGCCCCGGCTATGCCACCATCGTCGGCGGCGGCGCGCACGCCCCCACGCTGCACTGGGTGCGCTGCGACGGCCCGGTCAGGCCAGGCGAGCTGCTGCTGCTCGACATGGGCGTGGAGGTGCGCAGCCACTACACCGCCGACGTCACCCGCACCTTCCCCGTGTCCGGCTCCTACTCCCCCGCCCAGCGGCAGGTGCACGACCTGGTCGAGCGGGCGCACCGGGCCGGGCTGGCGCAGGTGGCGCCGGGCCGCCGCTTCACCGACTTCCACCACGCGGCCATGGAGGTCATCGCGCGCGGGCTGCACGACTGGGGGCTGCTGCCGGTCTCGGTGGACGAGGCCCTGTCGGAGCGCGGCCAGCACCACCGGCGCTACCTGGTGTGCGGCATCGGCCACCACCTGGGCCTGGACGTGCACGACTGCGCGCGGTCCCGCCCCGAGGCGTACCACGGCGCGCGGCTGGCGCCCGGCATGGCGCTCACCGTCGAACCCGGACTGTACTTCCACGCCCACGACCGCACGCTCCCACCGGAGCTGCGCGGGATCGGCGTGCGGATCGAGGACGACCTGCTGGTCACGGCGGGCGGCGCGGAGAACCTCTCAGCCGCCCTGCCCATCGACGCGAGCGGGCTGGAGAACTGGAACAAGGAGAAGTCATGATCGCTCCCGTCTGGCACGGCGTGCACGTCGCGACCGCGCTGCCCTTCAACGACGACCTGTCCGTCGACTACGACGGTTACGCCGAGCACGTGCGGTTCCTGGCCGAGGGCGGCTGCGACGGCGTCTGCCCCAACGGCTCGCTCGGCGAGTACCAGACGCTCACGGACGACGAGCGCGCGCGCGTGGTCCGCACCGCCATCGAGGCCGCCCCCGGCGGTTTCCACGTCATGCCGGGCGTGGCCGCCTACGGCGCGGCCGAGGCGCGGCGCTGGGCCGAGCAGGCGGCCGAGGCGGGCGCCGCGTCCGTGCTGCTGCTGCCGCCGAACGCCTACCGCGCCGACCGGGAGGCCGTGGTCGGCCACTACCGGGAGGTCGCCAGAGTGGGGCTGCCCGTCGTGGCCTACAACAACCCGCTGGACACCAAGGTGGACCTCACCCCCGGGCTGCTGGCCGAGCTGCACCAGGAAGGGCTGATCGTCGCCGTCAAGGAGTTCACGGGGGACGTGCGCAGGGCGTACGAGCTGGCCGAGCGGGCGCCCGGGCTCGACCTGCTCATCGGGTCGGACGACGTGCTGCTGGAGCTGGGCATCGCCGGGGCGGTCGGCTGGATCGCCGGCTACCCGAACATGATCCCGCGCTCCACGGTCGAGCTCTACCGCCTGGCCACCGCCGGCGACCTGGACAAGGCACTGCCCGTCTACCGAGACCTGCACCCGCTGCTGCGGTGGGACTCCAAGACAGAGTTCGTGCAGTCCATCAAGCTGTCGATGGACCTGGCGGGGCGCAAGGGCGGCCCCTGCCGCCCGCCGCGCACGCCGCTCCCCTCCGAGCAGGCGTCCCGGATCGCCCACGACACGCGGGAGGTGCTGGCGAAGGGCTACCGATGACCCTTCACCCGCCCCTCGGCCGCGGGAGGGCTCCCTGCGCTAGGCCCGCTCGACCTCGATGATCAGCGCCGAGGCCGGCCGCAGTGCCGGCGCGGGCAGCCCGACCTCGCCGAGCACCGGGCCCGGCAGCCGCACCGGGGCGGCCGTCCACCCGGGCAGCCCGGCCCTTTCGGGCAGCGGCCCCGCCACCCGTACGTCGTAGGAGGCCGCCGGGTCGAGACCGGGCAGCCGCAGCGGGGCGGGCCCGATGGCGAGCCGGGTGGTGAGCTGCGCGAACGCGAACACGCCACGCTCGGGCGTCACCACGCCGTGCAGCAGTGCCGACGGATCGGGGTGGTCGGCGCGCACCACCCGGCCACCGTGCAGCACCGGGCGCAGCCGCTTGTGCAGGGCGATCCACGTGGCCAGCTCCCGCAGTTCGGCCTCGCTCGCCGAGGTCAGGTCCCACTCGACGCCCATGTGCCCGAACAGCGCGGTGGCGGCGCGGAAGGCCAGCGGCAGCCGCCGCATGGAGCCGTGGTCCTTCGGCGCGCCCACGTGGCAGCCCAGCCGCTCGGGCGGCACCAGCAGCCCCGTCCAGCGCTGGATGGCCTGCCGGTCGAGCGCGTCGTTGCTGTCGGAGGTCCACACCCGGTCGGTGCGGGCCAGGATGCCGTAGTCGACGCGCGCGCCGCCGGACGAGCACGACTCGATCTCCAGCCCCGGATGGCGGCGGCGCAACTCGTCGATCAGCCGGTAGGCGGCCTCCGTCTGCGCGTGCACGCCCGGCACGCCGGCGTGCACCGGCTCGGCGATGTCGCGGTTGTGGTCCCACTTGATGTAGTCGAGCGCGTACTCGCCGATCAGGGTGTCCAGCCGCTCCAGCAGGTACGCGTACGCCTGCGGCCTGGCCACGTCGAGCACCTGCTGGTTGCGCTGCGGCGGCGGCATGCGCTCGGCGTGGCCGAGGATCCAGTCGGGATGCTCGCGGGCCAGGTCGGAGTCGGGGCTGACCATCTCGGGCTCGAACCAGAGCCCGAACTGCATGCCGAGCTCGCGCACGCGGTCGGCCAGCGGGTGCAGGCCGTCCGGCCACACGCCCTCGTCGACGTACCAGTCGCCGAGCCCGGCCCGGTCGTCGCGGCGGTTCCGGAACCAGCCGTCGTCGAGCACGAACCGTTCGATCCCGGCCGCCGCGGCCCGCTCGGCCAGTTCGAGCAGCCGGCCGAGGCCGTGGTCGAAGTAGGTGGCCTCCCAGTTGTTGAGGGTGACGGGCCGCACCGGCAGCGGGCCCTCCGCGCGCAGGTGGTCGTGCAGCCGGCCGCCGGCATCGTCGAGCCCGCCACCCGACCAGGTGAAGAACACCCGCGGTGTACGGTAGCTCTCCCCCCGCGCCAGCACGATCTCCCCGGGCTCGAGCAGTTCGCCCGCGGCCAGCAGCGCCGGCCCCTCGGGCAGGCGCTCGGCGTGGTGCAGATGGTTGCCGCTCCAGCCCGCGTGCACCCCCCACACCTCGCCGGAGCGGAAGCCGAACCCCGCGGTCCCGGCCACCAGCAGCCCGGTGCCGTCGTGCCCGGTACGGCCCCGCCGGCTCTCCCTCGACCACACGCCGAACCCGAACGCCCGGCGCTGCGGCGTCTTCTCCATCGCCCACCGGCCGGTGAAGTCGAGCAGCTCGCCCGCCCGCGGCGGCACCGGCAGCGAGCAGGTCAGCCCTTCCAGCCGGTAGGGGGAGGCGGCGGTGTTGGTCACCGTGTTCCGCATCGTCACCAGGCCGCGGGCGTCCATGGCCAGCTCGCTCACCAGCGCGAGCCCGGCCCTGGCGTCGGAGGCCTCGACGGTCACCGTGCCCCCCGCGCCGGGGGTTGCCGTCACGTCGACGCGGCCGAGGCTCCACCGGACCGGCCAGTGCTCGCCGTCCCTGCCACCCGACAGGCCCGGCCTGCCGTACCAGCCGTCTGCCTGGGCGGGCAGCAGCGGCGGAGCGGGGGCCAGGGACGCCAGCACAGGCTCCAGCGCGGGGCCGTCGGCAGGCCCCAGGCCGGCGCCGAAGTGCAGCACGCGCGGAAGACCTGGGCCTGAGCCGTCGAGCACCAGGGCGACACCCGCGGCGGAAAGGATGTGGGGGGACACGTCGGCCTCCTCGACTCGGGCAGGCGCGGGCAGGCGCTGGCCGGCGCCCGGCGACCTTCAGCGGTACGACGCTATCGGAGCGGCCGCGGCTGGCCATACCGGCCCTGATCGGTTAGGTTAGGCTCACCTAATAAAGATCGGAGAGTGCACGGGGATGATCGAGCCGTATCGCATGTTCAACGTACGGGTGGACCGGCTTGAGCGGTTGAGCCCGTCCTTCCTGCGGGTCACCTTCCAGGGCGACGACCTGCGCGTGTTCGCCGACAACGGCTACGACCAGCGACTCAAGCTGATCCTGCCGGTGCCGGAGCACGGGCTGGCGTACCTGCCGGCCGGTCCCGACTGGTACATGCGCTGGCGGGAGCTCGACGACGACAAGCGCAACCCGATGCGCACCTACACCGCCAGGCTGGTGCGTCCAGAGGCGGGCGAGGTCGATGTGGACGTGGTCATGCACCCCGACGGCGGCCCGGTCGCGCGGTGGGCGGAGCAGGTCCGCCCCGGCGACGTCGCGGCGCTCTTCGGCCCCGACGCGCGCTACGAGGGCACGCACGGCGGCCTGGAGTTCCGCCCGCCCGCCGGCACCGGCTGCGTGCTGCTGGCCGGGGACGAGACCGCGGTGCCGGCGATCTGCGGCGTCCTGGAGCGGCTGCCCGCGCAACTGGCGGGCGAGGTGCTGATGGAGGTGCCCGGCGAGGACGACTTCCTGCCGGTGGACACCGCCGCCTCGGTCAAGGTGACCTGGCTGGCCAGGAACGGAGGCAAGCGCGGCGCGGACCTCGTCCCCGCCGTACGGGCCGCCGCCGGCCGCCTGCTGCCCCCGCTGCCCGTGCCCGACACCTTCGACGACGTGGACGTGGACGCCGAGGAGCTGTGGGAGGTGCCGCAGGAGGAGCCGCCGTCGTACGGGCCGCTGTACGCGTGGCTGGCCGGAGAGGCCTCCGTCATCCGGACCCTGCGGCGGCACCTGGTCGCCGAACGCGGCATGGACCGGCGCACGGTGGCCTTCATGGGCTACTGGCGCGAGGGCCGCGCCGAGAACTGACGACCACCCGTGCCGTCCACCCGTGCCGTCCACCCGTGCCTTTCACCCGTGGGCCGGCGGGCCCTCCGGTCACGCGGTGAAGAGCCGTCACCGGAGGCCGGGCGCCGGTCAGTGGAGTTCTCGGGAGCCCGTGGCGGCGAGCACGATGCGCAGGTCGTCCTGGGAGGGCGGCCTGGTCCAGGTCAGCCCGGGCCCGCCGGAGGCGATCAGGCGCGGGGCGACCTCGCGCATCAGCGCCTCCAAAGTGGCGTCCGGCTGCTCGGCCAGGGCCTTTTCGCAGCGGTCGAGCACCCGGGCCAGATCCAGCATCATCGTGTTCACGCGCCGGCCAGGCGCGCCGTCCGGCCCAGCCGTACGGTCCTTGAGCGCCGCCGTGGCCGGCCCCGCCGCCTCGGGCACCTGCCTGCCGTTGACGTGCGCCGGGCCCTCGCCCCGCGCCACGGAAGGCTCGCCGAGCACGGTCACCTGCACCGCGCCGAGGCTCTCGTCGACCGACCGGCCCACGACGCCCTCGGCCTGACCGGCGCACACGATCTCACGCACCGCCTCGGTGAAGCGCGCCGGGTCGATGTCCCCGCCCTCTCCGCTCAGCCGGCCGGGGCGCAGGTGCAGCACCCCCGGCCGCTCGTCCCCCGCCAGCCGGTCGATCAGCGCCGCCACCGTGTCCTGCGGGTCGTGCAGCGCGGCGTCACCCCGTGCCGCGAACCCGTCGGCGAGCAGGTGCAGCGAGATCAGCCGCGGCGGGTCGTACGTCGTGAGCACCGCCCGCTCGCCGTCGACGGCCAGGCGGTTGCCTCCGTCGTTGTAGGCGCGCAGGCCCTCCATGAACGCCGCCTCGGCCTCCGGCGCGAGCCGGAGCTCCCAGCCCCACTTCCGCTCCACCTCGAACTGACCGGCGGCCTCGACACCCACGATGTCGCGGCGGAGCCACCAGACCACCATGCCCACGACGATGGCGGCGGGCACTGCGACTGCGATCCACACTGTTCTTTGCTTTCCCTCGTACCTTATCGGGTAGCAGCGTAGTGTGATCACGCCCGACAAATCACCTAATTTCCGCAAAATGAAGCTGCTCGTACCCGCCGCGAGCCCTGCCGCGCACCGGGTCGTGGCCTCGCCCTGAGCTGCCCAAGTACCCAGCGGGGACCCGGCCGGCCGGAGCCGCTCCCCTAGGGTGGGGAATCTTCGATCTGGTAATCGGAATTGTTTTCCTTGGGGTTTCTCTTTTCCCCCGAAACACCACAAGACCCCGAACGAGCGACGCCGGACCTGTACACTCCACCCGAAACGCACACGAAACTGCGTGTAACGCGAATACGACGTCCGCGTGTACGGCAAGGGCGGGTCCGCGCCACCGGCGGGGACAGCTCTGGAAAGAGCACGGATGGACCCACTGCGTCTCATCACCAGCCGCCACAACGGCACGGTGACCGTCAGCGTCTCCGGTGAGCTCGACATCGCCACCGCCGAGGCGCTCCGCGGGCGGTTGACCCGGCTGCTACAGGAGGCCGGTGGTGTGCACCGCGGCACGCTCAGCCTGGTCGTCGAGGTCAGCGGGCTGTCCTTCATCGACGCGGCCGGCCTCGGCGCCCTCGTCTCCGCCCGCAACCAGGCCATCAGCCAGGACACCCCACTGCGCGTCACGGGCGCACCACCCTCCATGAGGCGGCTGCTGCGCATCACCGGCCTGGACGCGCACCTCACGTGAACGCCCGGCCGCCGCGCGGCGAGGAACGCCCCCTCCGCGCCGGCGGCTGATCAGCCGATGGCCCGCATGCCGTCGCAGACCACGTCCGCCATCCGCACCCGCCCGTTCCTGGACCGTGCTCTCCGCTCGGCGACCAGGCAACCGCGAAGCAGGTCGGCCACGTCCCGGCCGGTCAGCCCCGGGCGTACCGCACCCGCCCGCTGCGCCCGGGCGAGCAGCCGGTCGACGGCGGCGGCGAAGTCGTCCTCCAGCGTGGAGCCCGGCCGTAAGGCCACCCAGGAACCGCTCTCCAGCATGGCGCAGAGCGCCTGGTTGGCGGCGGCCTCGTCGACGACCTTCGTGAACCAGCCGAAGAACGCCCTGCCCGGGTCCTCGGCGGTGGCCAGGGCGCGGGCGTCGGCCACGAATCGCTCGATCCGGCCCAGCAGCACCGCCTCGATCAGCGCCTCCTTGGTGGGAAAGTGCCGGTAGACGGTGCCGACCCCGAACCCGGCCCGCCGGGCGATCTCGTCGAAGGAGATCGTCAGGCCGTCACCGGCCAGGGCCTCCTGCGCGATCTGCAGCACCCGCTCCCGGTGGCGCCGGGCGTCGGCGCGCAGCGGCCGGGCCGAGCTGTGGTCGTCGCCCATCAGATCCGTCGGGTGGGCTGCCGCACGCCCCGGCAGGGTCGCTGGTGCGCCGGTGCGGCTCCCGCGACCGCGGCGGGCAGGGCTCGCCCGTCACCGGCCTCGGCCGGGGAGAGCGGGAAGCCGCTCCCGTCAGGCGGTGCAGGAGTCACGGGCTGAACCTGTCTTCGACGCGGGGGGAGTGCCTCCGCGCTGCCGGGCGCGACGCGGGGAGAGCCCGGTGATTCTATCGGCCGCCCGCTGCGGCGGCGAGCCGGGCCCGGAACCACGACACCCGCCCCGTAGGGCGGGTGTCGCGGGCCGGGGCAACCATCCGGCGGGTCAAGGAGGGGCTCAGCATCGCGCCGGGGAGCGCCTGCCGCGGACGCCGACGCGCTTGAGCCGGATGCGCTCCGGTCCTGGCACCGGCTCCAGTTCCACCGTGCGTGCGCCTTCGGGCACGTGCCGCGGGTCATGCGTGATCATCAGCGTCGTACGCCCTGCCATGAGCCGCCGCAACGGCTTCATGACCTGCGCCGCCGTGGCGGCGTCCAGCCCGGTCATGGGCTCGTCGAGCACCAGCACCGGCGCGTCGCGCAGGATGGCCCGGGCGATCGCGATCCGCTGCCGCTGCCCGCCGGACAGCAGCCGGCCCCGTTGCCCGACCGGCGTGTCGTAGCCCTGAGGCAGCACCTTGACGAAGTCGTGCACGCCCGCCGCCTCCGCGGCCCTGATGACCTCGTCGAGCGAGGCGCCGGGCCGGCCGTAGGCGATGTTGTCGCGGACCGACCCCGAGAACATCAGCGTCTCCTGGTGCAGGATCGTGATGTTCTCGCGCAACGACTCGCGCGTCAGGCCCCGCATGTCGGCGCCGTCCAGCAGGATGCGCCCGGCGTCGGGGTCGTAGAAGCGCAGCAGCAGCTTGGCCACCGTCGACTTGCCCGCTCCGCTGGGCCCCGCGATGACGACGACGTCGCCGGGATCGGCGGTGAACGACAGGTTCCGCAGCACCGGACGCGCGCGTCCCGGGTAGGCGAAGCCCACCCGCTCGAACGCGATCCGCCCGCGGCTCCTGCCCGCGGGCACGGCGCCGGGATCGTCGGTGACGGTGGCTTCCGTCCGCAGGATCTCGATGACCCGGTCGGACCCGGCCGCCGCCTCGGACACCGTCAGGGCCAGTTCCCCCAGACTCTGCACGGCCGGGTACAACATGGCCAGGTAGGCGGCGAAGGCGAGCAGCCCGCCGATGGTCAGCCGGCCCGCGGCGATCTCCCACGCCCCGAACCCGAGGATGACGATCAGGCAGATGGTCTCGATGACCTGCACGGCGGGGCCGTACAGGCCGGACAGCCAGGCCTGCGCCATGTTGGCGCGCAGCCAGTTGCGGCCCTCTCCGTGCAGGCGCCGCGACTCGTCGCCCTGCCGGTTGTACGCCTGCACGAGCGGCTGGTTGGCCAGCCCCTCCTCCAGGACGCTGTTCATGACGCCGTTGCTGTGGCGCTCACGCGCCGCGGCGCCCCTGAACCTGCCGGCGAACACCTTGGAGACCACCAGGAACGCCGGGATCAGGGCCATCGTGATCAACGCGAGGTCCCACCGGATGAAGAAGGCGGCTCCCGCGAAGAAGATCACGCTGGCGACCGTGGTGACGGCTTTGACCACACCGGATCCGACGAGTTCCTCGATGGCCTCGACGTCGTCGGTGAGCCGCGCCATCAGGTCGCCCAGCCGCCGCTTCTCCGAGAACTCCGGCGCGAGCGTCTGAAGGTGGGCGTAGATCCGGTCGCGCAGCTTCAGCAGAAATCGTTCCGCCCCGAGCGCGGTGACGTACGTCCCGCCGAAGGACGCCGCCCCGGCGACCGCGGCGAGCCCGAGCCAGCTGAACGCGGGGGTCCAGAAGGCGGCGAGCTCCTTGGTGGTGAGCACTTCGTCGGTGATGTGGCCGAACAGGCGGATCGCGGCGACCTCGCACAGCGCGGCGACGACGGCGAGGACGACACCGGCCGCGAATAGGCGGCGCAACCCGCGAGTGTCCGGCCAGAACTCGCGGAATGTGCGGCGAATGGAAATCGCCGGAGCGAGCTCGCGGCCGGAGACAGAGAATGAGAGCCGGCGGCTGTGCCGCCGGCTCTCAGCGGGGCGGTTTACCACCCCCAGCCCCACCAGCGGCGACGACGGCATCCGCCGCACCAGCGGCGACGACGACGCCTACGGCATCCCCATCCGAGCTGGTGGCCGACCTGTGTGAACTGCGTGCTAGCCATGATTCCTCCCCCGTTGGCTAACTTGCACAAAACGGACACTAGCACCCGAATTGCGATATAGCACGGCATATTCACCATTTAAAAGAGACTTGACCGGAGAATCCCGCCGAGAACGGCACTTCGCAACGCCGTTAAATCTCGTGCAAACGAGATAATGGCCTAGCAGACGTCAGCCGAAAGTCAAAGATGCTTCTGAGAACTGGTTCCAAGGTGCATACGGGCCGATACTTTGGTTCGATGATCCGGCCGCCCCGGGCTGGGATCGTCGAGGCATGGCATTCCTCGGCGTTCTCCTCATGATCCAGGGCTTCGGCGGCCTCATCGCCGGTTTCTTCTTCGACCGCGACTTCGGCCTGCTGCACCTGGTGCTCGACGGCGGCGCGCTGACGGCCGCCAGCATCGTCGCGGGCCTGCTGGGCCTCGCGCTCACCGTGGTCGGCGCCCGCGCCGAGAAGTAGCCGGGCATGGCTCGCGGCATCCGCGCGGCCCGGTGGGAGCCCCGCGCGGCCGGACGCTCAGGTGAGCGAGGAGTAGGCCACCACGCCGCGCCGCATGGCGTCCATCGCCTTCACCGACGTCTGCTTGATCTTGCTGCCCTGCGGCGCCGCGTTCCCCAGCTGGCCCAGCAGGTCCATCAGCTGCTTGATCCACCGTACGAAGTCACCGGCCGCCAGCTCGTTGCCGTTGACGCCTTCCATGAGCACCGCGTCGAGGCTGTGGCCCCTGGCCCAGCGGAACGCGGCCCACGCGAAGCCCATGTCGGGCTCCCTGATCGTGGACAGCCCGTGGTCTGACTCGATAGCCTCCAGCTCGCCCCACAGCCGCGTCATCGACGTCAGGGCGTCCTGCGCCCGCCCCGCCGGGATCTTTGGCCTGCGGGCGTCGTCGGCCGCCCGCGACTCGAACACCAGCGCCGACACGCACGCCGCCAGCTCGCCCGGGTCGAGCTCCTCCCACAAGCCCATCCGCAGGCACTCGGCGGTGAGCAGGTCGAGCTCGGTGTAGATGCGGCCCAGCCGCCGGCCCTCGTCGGTGACGGACTCGCCGTCGAGGTAACCCAGCTGCTCCAACACCGCGCAGATGCGGTCGAACGTGCGGGAGATGACATGGGAGCGGCCCTCGACCCGGCGGCGCAGCCCCTCGGTCTCGCGCAGCAGCTTGTGATAGCGCTCGGCCCAGCGGGCATGGTCTTCCCGCTCGTCGCAGCCGTGGCAGGGGTGCTGCCGGATGCGCCGGCGCAGCTCGTTGACCTCGTCGTCCTCCACCGCGTGGTCGCGGGCCCTGGCCGGCTTGCCCAGGTCTCGGTCGCCGATCTTGGCCAGCAGCGTGGAGACCAGGTTGGCGCGCTCCTTGGGCGAGCGGCCGTTGAAGTTCTTCGGGATGCGCAGCTTCTCCAGCGGCTCGACCGGCACGGGGAAGTCGGCCGGGTCGAGCTTCTTGACCTGTTTGCCGATCGTCAGCACCAGCGGGCTCGGCCCGGCGCCGGCGGCGCGGCCGCGCGGGTTGCGGCCCGGGTCGAGCACGATCGCCAGGCCCGCCCTGCGCCCACCGGGCACCCGGATCACGTCGCCCGGCTGCAGCGCCTCCAGCGACCGCACGGCGGCGGCCCTGCGGGCGGCGCCACGCTGCCGGGACAGCTCGGCCTCACGGTCGGACAGGCGGCGGCGCAGCGCCGCGTATCCGGGGAAGTCGCCCAGGTGGCACGTCATGGCCTCCTGGTAGCCCTCCAGCGCCTCCTCGTGCTTGCGCAGCTGCTTGGCCAGCCCCACGACCGCCCGGTCGGCCTGGAACTGCGCGAACGACTCCTCCAGGAGCGTGCGGGCACGCTCTCTGCCGAACTGGCCGACGAGGTTGACCGCCATGTTGTAGGAGGGCTGGAAGCTGGAGCGCAGGGGATAGGTGCGGGTGCCGGCCAGGCCCGCGACCGACAGCGGGTCCATGCCGGGCTGCCACAGCACCACGGCGTGGCCCTCGACGTCGATGCCGCGCCGCCCGGCCCGCCCGGTCAGCTGGGTGTATTCGCCGGGGGTGAGGTCGGCGTGGGTCTCGCCGTTCCACTTGTCGAGCTTCTCGATCACCACGCTGCGGGCCGGCATGTTGATGCCCAGGGCCAGCGTCTCGGTGGCGAACACGGCCTTGACCAGCCCGCGCGTGAACAGCTCCTCCACGACCTCCTTGAAGGCCGGCAGCATGCCCGCGTGGTGCGCGGCCAGGCCCCGCTCCAGGCAGTCGCGCCATTCGAGGTAGCCCAGCACCGCCAGGTCCTCGTCGGGCAGGTGGGCGGTCCGCTCGTCGACGAGCTGCCTGATCTCGTGCCGCTCGCGCTCGGTGGTGAGCCGGATGCCGGCGTACAGGCACTGCTGCACGGCCGCGTCGCAGCCGGCGCGGGAGAAGATGAACGTGATCGCCGGCAGCAGCCCCTCGGCGTCGAGCTTCTCGATCACCTGCACCCGGTCGGGCGCGCGCGAGCGCTGCGGCCTGCCGTAGCCGCGCCTGCCCCGCCCGGCGGTCAGCCGCTCGGCGTCGCGCGTCACCCGCATCAGCGTGGGGTTGATGCGCGGCGTCAGGTCGTCGCTGACGAACATGTCGTAGACGCGGTTGCCGACCATCATGTGCTGCCACAGCGGCACCGGGCGGTGCTCGTCGACGATCACCGTGGTGTCGCCGCGCACCTCGCCCAGCCACTCGCCGAACTCCTCGGCGTTGCTGACGGTCGCCGACAGCGCCACCAGCCGGACCGACTCGGGCAGGTGGATGATGACCTCTTCCCACACCGCGCCGCGGAAGCGGTCGGCGAGGTAGTGGACCTCGTCCATCACGGCGAACCCCAGCCCGGCCAGCGTGGCCGAGCCGGCGTAGAGCATGTTGCGCAGCACCTCGGTGGTCATGACCACGATGGGGGCCTCGCCGTTGACGCTGTTGTCGCCGGTCAGCAGGCCCACCTTGGCGGTGCCGTAGCGCTTGACCAGGTCGTTGTACTTCTGGTTGGACAGCGCCTTGATGGGGGTGGTGTAGAAGCACTTGAGGCCCTGCTCCAGCGCCAGATGGACGGCGAACTCGCCGACGACCGTCTTGCCCGACCCCGTGGGCGCCGCCACCAGGACGCCGTCACCGGCCTCCAGGGCACGGCAGGCGTCCAGTTGGAAGTCGTCGAGGGCGAAGTCGTAGAGGCCTCGGAACGATGTGAGAGCGGCCCCGTCGTTCCCGTGTTTCTGACGGAAGGCCGCATAGCGTTCCGCTGGCGTTGTCATACCCGTCAGCCTACCGAAATCGCCATTCCGGTCCGTCCCGCCGAGCTTGTACGGCCTCCGCGCAGGCGCCTTTACATTGTAGATTCATACGAGGACGCGGAACGCCCCAGGCCGGACCTCGCAGTGCGCCGGCACCGGCCCCACCCGTTCGCCGTCGGCGTAGGCGACGACATCGGCCGCCTCCAGCCGCACGCTGCGCACCCGCCTGACCGACACGGCCCGATGGCCCACGTGCGTGCCCCGGTAGACGCTCGGGAACACCCGCAGGAACTCGGCCTTGGACACGGCCTCCAGCATCACCACGTCCAGCAGCCCGTCGTCCGGGCTGGCGTCCGGCGACACCCGCATCCCCGCGCCGTACGAACGCGTGTTGGCGACGGCCACCAGCATGGCCTCCCGCTCGATCACCTCGTCCTCGTCGAGCGTGACGCGGAACGGGATCGGCCGGAACGAGCGCAGCTCGTCCACCATCGCCACGACGTAGCGCGCCATCCCCGGCGGCCAGGCAAGCCGGTTGGCGCGCTCGTTCACCCGCGAATCGAACCCGCAGCACATGACCCCGGCGAACAGCTCGTCCGCGGCACCCGCGACGACGCGGGCGGCGTCGACGCTCCGCGGCCGCATCCGCAGCACGGTCCTCGCGGCGGCGATGGGGTCGCCGCACGGCACCCCGAGCGCCGCCGCGATGTCGTTGCCGGTGCCGGCGGGGATGATGCCGAGCGGCACGTCCGTGCCGGCCACGGCCTGCACGGCGAGGTGCACGAGCCCGTCACCGCCGAAGGCCACGAGCGCGTCGGGGCGCTCGGCGACGGCGGTGCAGGCTCGGTCGAGGGCGTCGCCGGCGTCGTCGCCGACGATCACCGACAGCTCGGCCCCGCCGGCGCGCAGGCGGCGAGCCACCGGCTCCAGCAGGCGCAGGGTGCGGCCGCCGCGCGCGGCGGGGTTGACGAGCAGGGCGAGTTGAGGGGACACGCCCGGAACTTATCGCCTATCGCCCGGAACCGGAATCCTCCCCGGCGCGGGGGGCGTCGGCATCGTCGTCGAGCGGGGCGTCCTCGGGCAGCGGCGAGGCCTCGTCGTCGTCCAGGTGACCGAACTCGCTCACCGGGTTGCGCTTCTCCCTCAGGTACATGACCAGCTCGGCCGCCGAGAACAGCACGATCATCGGCGCGGCCAGCGCCATCATGGTGATGGGGTCGCCGCCGGGCGTGACGACGGCGCCGAAGACGAACATCAGGAAGATGACCAGCCGCCGGTGCTTGGCCACCGTCGCGTGGGACAGCACCCCGATGATGTTGAGGAAGACCAGCAGCAGCGGCAGCTCGAACGACACCCCGAAGATCAGCAGCATGATCAGGACGTAGTCGAGGTAGTCGTCGATCGAGATGGTGGCGACCGAGCCGTCGACCGAGAAGCTCAGCAGGAAGCCCAGCGCGGTGTCCATGATGAAGTAGGACAGCCCGGCCCCCAGCGTGAACAGCGGGATGGCCAGCGTCAGGAACAACACCGTGTAGCGCTTCTCGGTGCGGTAGAGGGCCGGGGTGACGAACGCCCAGATCTGGTAGAGCCAGGCCGGCGACGACAGCACCAGGCCGACCATCAGCGAGACCTTCAAGGTGATGAAGAACGACGAGAAGATGCCGGTGTAGGTCAGGCTGCACTCGCCCGTGAGCTGACGCGACTGGGCGGTCGAGCAGTAGGGATCCTTGAGCACCGCCCACACCGGGTCGAAGACGATCCACCCGATGATCAAACCCACCACGGCGGCGGCGAACGCGATGAGCAGCCGGTTGCGCAGTTCGCGCAGGTGCTCCATGAGCGGCATCCGGCCTTCGGCATCGGGCTCAGGCTTGCGCTTGGGCCCCGACCGTTTCAGCAGCGCCATCACCAGTCCAGGGAGTGAGGAGGAGAGGAAGAATCAGGGGCGCTTGTCGGCCTGGGCACTCGCACGCAGCTTGGCGGCCTGCTCCTCGAGCCGGCGGGCCTGCTCCTCCGGCGACGGTTCCGGCGACGGGGCCGCGGCCTGGAGCTGCTGGGGCGTGGCGGGCTGCTGCTGGGCCTCGGGCTGTGTCTGGACGACGGTCGGCTTGTCGTCGTCATCGTTCATCTTGCTGGTCTCGGCCTTGAAGATGCGCAGGGACCGTCCAACGCCACGCGCGAGGTCCGGCAGCTTCTTGGCGCCGAAGAGCAGGACCAAGGCCACCAAGATCAGGATGATCTCCGGAGCTCCCAAGTTCATGTGACGTCCTTCATGGTTTATGAGTGCTGTCCTTCACGACCGATCGTACGCTGCCGGGGCCGCTGCCTCATCCCTTGGCGTCCTGTTTATCCCCGAATTGCTCGTGAACCTGAGCGACTTCCCTGTTCAGGTCACGTGCGGCGGCCACCACCCGGGCGAACGCGGCCCCGAGCACGGCCAGCCCTGCCAGGCACAACCCGCAGGCCAGGAGAATCCACGTCATGACCGGTGAGCGTACAGGGCCAGGGCCCGCTCGGCCTCCTGGCGCACGGCCTCGGCCATCGCGGGCGGCGCGACGACCCTGCCGGTGTCGCCGAGGCGCAGCGCCAGCTTGAGAATCCAGTCCTGGTCGCGGGCGCGCAGCGTCACCCGCAGCCGTCCTTCGCCGAGCTCGGTGACCTGCTCGCACGGGTAGTACTCGGCGACCCACCGGCCGGCGGCGCTGACCTCCAGCTCGATCAGCTCGTCGGTGGGCGAGGGCCGGAAGACCCCCTGGGCGACGTCGATGGGCTCGGCCTCGGCCGGCGGGTCGGCGGGCACGTCGAGCACGTCGACCCCGAGCATCCGGTCGAGCCGGAACAACCGCATCGCCTCGGCGCGGTAGCACCAGCCCTCCAGGTAGGCGCGGCCGTCGACGACCACGATGCGCATCGGGTCGACCTCGCGCGGCGTCACCTCGTCGCGGCCCGGCACGTAGTAACGCAGCGACAGCCTGCGCCCCTTGGTGAGCCCCTCGCGCACGCGCGGCAGGGCGTCGGGTGCCGCGTCGACGTCGACGGCGACCTGGCTGCTGACGGTGGCGGCGCCCTCCCCGGCCGCCTGCTCCAGCTTGGCCATCACGCGCGGCAGCGCGTCGTCCGCGCCCTGCACCTCGGCCAGCTGCGGCGTGGCGGCCAGCATGCGCAGCGCGACCAGCAGCGCGCTGGCCTCGTCGATGCCCAGCCGCAGGGGCCTGGCGATGGTGTCGGCGTTGTCGATGAGGATCTCGCCGCCGTCCCAGGACACGTCGATGAGGTCGCCGGGCGTGTGACCGGGCAGCCCGCACATCCACACGAGCTGCAGGTCGTCGATGAGCTGCTTCTCGCTCAGCCCGAACACCGCGGCCACCTCGCCGACCTGCGCCCCGGGGTGGGACATCAGGTACGGCACCAGCGACAGCAGCCGGGGCAGCCGGTCGGCGGATCCGCTCATGCGAGCGCCCCTTTCAGTCGGCGGATGACGGCCTCGCGGGCGTCGGGCGGGTCGACGACCTCGACGTCGGCGCCGAGGCTGGCCATCCAGGCGGCCAGCCGCTCGGGGTCGGAGAAGGTCAGCTCGGCCTCGTCCCACCCGTCCGTGCTGGTGCGTACGGCCCTGGCCAGCTGGCGAACCCCTTCGCACGTCCCCTGGCGCACGCGGACCACCGCGATCCGCTCGTCCGTCACCTCGTCGGGGTAGCCGACCATGGCGCGTACGTCGACGCCTTCGGGCACCTCGACAACCCCCGGCTTGCCGACCGTCGTGACCTGCCCGGTGATGCGGCTGAGCCGGAAGGCGCGCGGCGCGTCCCTGCCGCGGTCGAACCCAGCGAGGTACCAGCGGCCGCGCCTGCTGACCACGCCCCACGGCTCCACGGTGCGGGTGCGGACCTCCTCGCTGCCGGCGCCGCGGTAGTCGAAGCGCACCACCCGCCGGTCGCGTACGGCGTTCCACAGCGCGGGGAACGCGGGGTCGCGGGTGTCGACGCGCAGCTCCAGCGCTCCCCCGCCCATCGCGGCGCCGACGGGCTGGTCGGTGGCCACGCCGCCGGCGCGCAGCTTCAGCAGCGCCCCCGAGGCGGCCTCGGCCAGGCTGGCGCGCTGCCACACCTGGGCGGCCAGCCCCAGGACGGCGGCCTCGTCGGGTTCCAGGGTGATCTCGGGCAGCTCGTACGACTGCCGCTCGATCCGGTAGCCGGGCTCGTCCTCCCACGGGTCGCGCACCACGTCGATGGGGATGCCGAGCTCGCGCAGCTCGTTCTTGTCGCGCTCGAACATGCGCTGGAACGCCTCGTCGCCGTCGCGGTCGTAACCCGGGACGGCGTGACGGATCTGCTCGGCCGACAGCGGGCGCCGGGTGGCGAGCAGGCAGATCACGAGATTGAGCAGCCGTTCTGTCTTCCGGCGCGACATCTGCCTCACTCCTCCTTCGATCGACGCTACCCTGCCCCCGTGATCAGATGGCGCAAGGGCGAAGTTGTCCGGATCCGACGCGAGTGGCCGGGAGCGGTGGAGCTGGATGTCGCCGTCCCCGAGGGGGAGTGCCGGGCGCTGGCGTATCCGCCGCTGGTCGGGCGCCCGGAACCCGGCGACGAGGTGCTGCTCAACACGACCGCGCTCGCGATGGGTCTCGGTACGGGAGGTTACGCCATGGTGGTGGCCGTCCCTAACCGTTTGCCGCAGGATCCTGACGGTCCCGGGCACCTGGTGAAGGCCCGGTACACACCGTTGCAGGCCACGGTGCTGGGCGCCGACGAGCAGGACTCCCCTCATCACGAGCTGCTGCGCGAGGCCGACTCGCTGGACGGCATGCCGGTGATCGTGGCGGACCTGCACTCGGCGCTGCCGCCGATCCTGTGCGGCCTGTACGCCTCGGCGCCGCGGCCGGACGTCCGTGTCGCGTACGTGATGCTGGACGGCGGCGCGCTGCCGGCGTGGTTCTCGATGGCGGCGGCGCGGCTGCGTGAGACCGGCTGGCTGAAGGGCGTGGTGACGGTCGGGCAGTCGTTCGGCGGCGACGTGGAGGCGGTCACCGTCCACACCGGGCTGCTGGCGGCCAGGCACGTGCTGGAGGCCGACCTGGCGATCGTCACGCAGGGGCCGGGCAACCTGGGCACGGGCACCCGATGGGGCTTTTCCGGGGTGTCGGCGGGTGAGGCGGTGAACGCGGCGGGCGTGCTGCTGGGGCGTCCGGTGGCCGCGCTGCGGGTCAGCGAGGGCGACAGGAGGGAGCGCCACTACGGCGTCTCCCACCACTCGCTGACCGCCTACGGCAGGGTCGCGCTGTCTCCCGCCGACGTGCCGGTGCCCGAGCTGCCGGGCGAGTTCGGCGAGCGGGTGAGGGACCAGGCGGAGCTGCTGGCGGTGCGCCACCGCCTCGTCCCCGTTCCGGTGGAGGGCCTGCACGAGGCGCTGCGCGCCTGTCCTGTGCGGCTGTCGACGATGGGCAGGGGCCTGGAGGAGGACCTGGCCTACTTCCTGGCCTCGGCGGCGGCGGGCAGGCTGGCGGCCTCGCTGCTGGAGTAGGAGTCCTTGAAGGTGAACGCCTCGGGGCTCGGCCCCTCGGCCTTGAGGCGTTCCAGCCGCCGCATGCCCTCGGCCAGCGGCGGGATGTGCCCTTCCGGGATCCACCACATGACGGTGTACGGCTCGGCCACGCGCAGGAACCATTCCCTGCGCCGGCGCAGCACGTCCAGGTGGGGGCTGCGGTAGACGTAGTTCCACAGCGCGTCGAGCGACTCCCACACCGAGAAGTTGACGAGCAGGTGGTCGCCGTAGTCGTGCACGACGGTGGCGGTGGGGTCGGTCTCGCTCTCCTTGAGCCGCCACACGAATCCGGGCGCCGCGTCGGCGAGCGCGTTGACGGGTTCGAGCAGGGCGACGAACTCGGCGAGCTCGGGGCTGTCGACGGGCGCGCGCATGTGCGCGATGTTGAGCTGGGCCAGATGCATGACGTTCAGCACATCACCCCTCGCCTTCTATGTCAATCATCGTTTGTTTTAGAAGTGCGGAACACCACGCAGCACTCCCCCGGCCGCGGGTCCAGCCGCGCCCTGCCGGGGTCGTCGCCCAGCCCTTCCAGCAGGCCCTGGCACAGAGCCAGGTTGACCGAGCAGACCAGCACCGGCTGCTCCTCGGCCAGCACGTGGAACGGGCAGTTGCGCAGCCGCACCCGGCCGTCCTCCTCGTAGGGCTCGTAGCCGCGCTCGCGCAGGACCCGCTCGACCGGCTCGCCCTGGCGCCGCCCGGCCATCCCGACGCCCACGTCGTGCGCAGCCCGCTCGGCCTGCTCGTCGGCGCCGAGCAGCTCGACCACGCCGGCGAGGACCGAGGCGAGGGTGGCGTAGTCGCGCGGTGGCAGGCTCACCGACCGCTCACCCCTCGCCCTGCGGTAGACCTTGGCGGGCCGGCCGCTGCCGGGCCCTCTCTTCTCCGGCCGGCGAAAGCCGCTCTCCAGCAGACCGGCCTCGACCAGCCGGTCGAGGTGGTGACCGGCGAGGGTCCTGGACACGCCGGCGGCCTCGGCCGCCTCTCCCCTGCCGACGTCGCCGCCCCTGGCCGCCACCACGTCGTAGAGGCTGCGGCGTACGGGATCGTGCAGCAGGGCCAGCGCGTCGAGGTCGTCGCTACTCACAGCCGGAGTCTACGAAAGCCCCCGCCCGGCACGAACCGGTCCCGCCCGGGCCGCTCAGTAGGACGCTCAGTAGGACGCTCAGTAGGACGCTCAGTAGGACGCTCAGTAGGACGCGATGACGTCGACGACGAAGACGAGCGTGTCGGAGCCCTTGATGCCGTACGCCGGGTTGCCGGAGGGGCCGTACCCGTAGGAGGGCGGGACGATCATCACGACCCGGCTCCCGGCCGGGACGCCGACGAGCGCGCTGTCCCATGCCTTGATCACGCCGCCGTCGCCGATCTTGAACGCCTTGGGCCCGCCGGTCGTCCAGGTGGTGTCGAAGACGCGGCGCCGGCTCCAGATCGCGCCTTCGTACTGGGTGACGACGAGCTGTCCCGCCTGCGTCCTTGGCCCCTTGCCGCGGTGCAACACCCTGGCGGCGAAGCGGGCGGGCGGGGCGCCGGCCGGCACCGCCAACGCCGGCCGGGCGCCGCCCGGGACGCGCACGCCCGCCAGTGAGCCGCCGCGGGCCTTGACCGACACGCCCTTGGGGTGGGCGCCGAGGATGTCGACGACGTAGAACAGCTCCTCGTCCGCGCCGATCCCCCGCGGCGGGTTGGCGCCGAAGCCGTCTCCCGGCGGGATGGCGACGATCACCCTGCTGCCCACCCTGCGCCCCCGCAGGGCCCGCTCCAGGCCCGGCAGCAGCCGCCCCAGAGGGAAGGCGGCGGGAGTGCCCCGGGTGAAGCTGGAGTCGACCAGGCGGTTGTCCCTGCCGTTCCAGACGTGCGCGGTGTACTGGACGATCGCCACGTCGTCGGGCCGCAGCGGCTCGCCCCGGCCCGTGGCCAGCTCGTCGACCCGCAGCTCGGCCGCCGGCTTGCCGGCGGGGAAGACGATCGTGGGCCGGGCTCCGAACGCGCCGCCAACCGTCAACTCCGTGCCGTCCGCGGCCTCACCCGTGCAGCCGGCCGGCGCGAGCAGCGCAGGCAGCAGCAGCGCGACGATACGGCGGCGCATGGATGACCTCCCGCGTGGCCCGGCGGGGGCTGCCGGGGCGAGGCGATGCTACCGCGCCGCCACGCCGGAGGAGCCGGAAACCGTCCCGGTGCAGGCGTTCGAGCCGCTGCACGGAGGCCTTGTCGGTGCTTCCGCCCCCGCCCAACTTTCATGAGTCGTGCATGTTAACATGAAGTATGCATGATTCAGCGACGACGGCGAACTTGCTGGGCGCCACCGCGCTCGCCCTGACCGACGTGACGCTGGGCCAGGTGACCCGCGCCGCCGGGGTGAGCGCCCGGGAGGCCACGGCCATGGTCACGCTGTCCGCCAGTCCCGGCCTCAGCGTGTCCGAACTCGGCAGGCGCGTAGGGCTGACCCAGTCCGCGGCCGCCCGGATGGTCGACGGACTCGAAGCCGACGGCCTGCTCACGCGCGAGCCGCACCCCTTCAACCGTCACTGGGTGACCCTCTCGCTCACGGAGACGGGCCGTGCCACGACCCAGCACATCCTGGGAGCACGGGCGACCCCGCTCAGCGGCGTGCTCGACTGCCTGGACGAAGGAGAGCAGCAGACCCTGTCCGGCCTGCTCGTCAAGATCCTCACACAGCTGTACCAGGACAACGGGAACGCGCAGTACATCTGCCGGCTCTGCGACCGGGGCGCGTGTGTCGCGGGACATGCGACCTGCCCGGTCGGTGAGGCCGAACGCCGGGACCAGCGACAGCCGGGCTGAGCGCACCCGTGGCAACCACGCGGTTGCACCCCTGACGGGCCTCCTCCTGCCGACCGACCCCATGGACCGTCTACGGCGGGTCCAGCGGGCCGCAGGCACGCGTTACGGCGCCCCGCCCGAGGGGGTTCCCGAAGGCTTCTCGCCTTGATCGGGCGCAAGGGCTCAGGACGCCGGCCCGCGCGTGCACGGCGCGGCACGGCACGGCGCGGCGACGGGTGATCCGCGTCCGGTCGAGGAACACCACCGCGGCCCCTGCCCGGCGTGCGGCGGGACTGTCACCAGCGACGCGGGGCCACCAGGCCGGACTCGTAGGCGAACACGACGAGCTGGGCGCGGTCGCGGGCGCGGAGCTTGGTCATGGCCCGGTTGACATGGGTTTTCGCGGTCATCGGGCTGATCACCATGCGGCCGGCGATCTCGTCGTTGGACAGGCCCTGCGCCACGAGGACGACGGCCTCGCGTTCGCGGTTGGTCAGCTCGTCCAATGCCGTGGCAGCGCCGGTGTGGAGCGGCTGGGTCACGTACCGGTCGATCAGTTTGCGGGTGATCGACGGTGCGAGCAGGGCGTCGCCGCGCGCGGCGACGCGTAGGGCGTGCAGCAGGTCCTCGGGCACGATGTCCTTGACGAGGAATCCGGCGGCGCCGGCGCGCAGCGCGTCGAAGACGTACTCGTCGAGGCCGTAGTTCGTGAGGATGACGACGTGCACCCCGGCCAGGGCGGGGTCGGCGGCGATGCGCCGGGTGGCCTCGATGCCGTCGGCGACCGGCATCTGGATGTCGACGAGAGCGATGTCGGGCAGGTGCTCCCTGGCCAGGGCCACGGCCCGGTCGCCGTCGCCGGCCTCGGCCACCACGTCGATGTCGTCCTCCAGGTCGAGCAGGGCGCGGAACCCGCTGCGGATGAGCGGCTGGTCGTCGGCCAGCAGGACCCGGATCACGACGCCGGCTCCACGGGGAGTTCGGCCCGTACGGAGAAGCCGCCCTCGCCGCGCGGCGCCGCCAGCAGGTGACCGCCGAGCGCGGTGACACGTTCGCGCATGCCGAGCAGCCCGACGCCGGGCACCGGCGCGAGGTCCGGGGTGGCCCTGCCGTCGTCGTCCACCTGGATGAGCAGGGCGCCGGGACGGTAGTCGATGAGGACCGTCGCCGTCGCGGCGGCGGCGTGCCGGGCGATGTTGGTCAGCGACTCCTGGACGATCCGGTAAGCGGTCCTGTCCACCGCCGCCGGCACGCCCTGGCGCCGCCCTTCGATGGTGAGCGTGGCGTCCAGGCCGGCCGTCCGGGCCCGCTCGACCAGTTCGGGGACGTGGGCGAGCCCGTGCGGCGGGCTCGTGTCGTCGTCGCGCAGCGTCTCCAGGGTCGCCCGCAGCTCCTTGGCCGCCTCACGGCCGGCCTCCCGGATCGCCAGCAGGGCGTCCGGTACGTGTTCACCGCGCTTGCGTGCCACGTGGACGGCGACTTCCGCCTGCACCTTGATGATCGAGATCTGGTGGGTGAGCGAGTCGTGCAGCTCCCGCGCGATGTGCAGCCGCTCCTCGTCGGCGCGGCGCCGCGCGGCCTCCTCCCGGGTGCGCTCGGCTTCGTCCGCACGCCGCTCGGCCTGCCGCAGCGCTTCGCCCGCGGCGCCGGCCGCGATCAGCCAGGCCAGTTCGAGGGCGCCCCTGGCCTGCGCGAACGCCTCGCCTGTGTCGTGCAGGCCCGAGACCATGGCCGCGAACGGCAGGGCGGCCAGCATGACCACGCTCACCACCACCGTGACCGTGCGGCGCCCCGCGCGTACGGCCGCGTACACCGCGAACAGGTATGCGATGGCGGGCACGTCGAAGCCGGCCGCCTGATGGCCCAGCGCGCACAGCCCGGTGACGGCCAGGACGACGAGCGGGGCCCGGCGGCGCGCGGCCAGCGCCAGGCCGCCGGCCGTCAGCAGCGAGTAGCCGAGCACGTCGAGCGACGTGCCTGAGTGCTGGTCCGACAGCCCGGTGACCAGCAGCGTGGCCGCCACGCCCACGGCGATGGCCCCGTCCGTGACGGGTGCCCGCGAACCGGACCGTGCAGTGCTCATGCGCGCACCTTAACCGAGCGCCGCCGCGGGCGGGTCCCGCGCACGGATGACCGGCCGGCTACCGCGTACGCGGTACTTCCGCGGCCACTGCGGCGTCCGCGGTAGCCGGCTGCTCTGTCGGCGGCAGGGCGTAATGTCCGCGCCCGCCTGACGACGGGCGGCGGGGCCGGCGGAGATGATCGGACTGCGTCCTCCCGCGGGGAGGACGCTCCGCCGAGGACGAGCGTCCCGCGGCGAGGTCCTCCATCGGATGTCCCGCCGCAGGCGAGGACGTCCATCGCGATGGAGGCGTCTCGCACAGGCGAGGACGCCGATCGCAGGCGTGGGCATCCCGTACCGATGAAAGGCGTCCCTCCGCAGGCGGGGACGCCCTGCCGCACGAGAAGGAGAACCTCATGCCCGTTCGACAGGTGTTCGCCGCTGCCGGAAACGCTCTGGCCGGAGGGTTGTGGTCGGCGACCCCGGCGGCCGCTCACGTCCTGGTCCAGCCGGAAGCCGGTCTGTACGCCCTGAGCGCCGGACGGCTCGGAGCCATCGTGGCCGCGCTGTCGGGGCTGGCCGGCGCGGTCGTCGGCGGGTGGGCCCTGAGGCGTGCCTCCGGCCCCGGCAGGTCGGGAAGGGCCGTGGTGGCCCTGGTGGCGGGACTGGCCGGCATGGGGCTCGGCGGGCTGGTGGTGGCCACCGCCGAGGGCGGCCTCGGCACCGGCAACGGGCTGGGTGGCGGCGTCGTGGCGCTGGTGGTGGGGTTGGCAGGCGCGGTGACGGGCGGGCTGGCCCTGGCCCGCTCGCGCCGCGCGGGCTGATCGCCGTAGCGGGCGCCACGAATCGAGCGACGTCCCACGAACCTCGGCGACGCACGCCACCGGCTCGTGGACGCTCCCGCCAACCTCAGCGACGCACGCTCCGGGCGCCGGGGGGCGCGCCCCCGGCCGCCGGGCTCCAGGGGGTGGACCGGACATCGATTCCGCCGATCTACGAGCCCGAGATGGTGGTGGCCCGTTCGATGGCGGCCGGACGTTGTTGCGCCGCGCGGATGCGGGAGACGTCCAGCTTGCTCGTGCGGTCGAAGCGGTAGACGCCGTTCTGTTCCTGGAAGACGTCGGTGAGCTGGGTGTAGCAGTAGCCGAACATCCGGGGGTCGTCCAGCAGCACGGCGACCAGCCCGGCGAAGCGCTCCTGCATCTCGTCCTCGCTCGTGGGCCGCTCACCGTACCCCCAGGAGCTCTCCCCGGGACGCGCGCCCGGGTTCCACCAGATGCCCCCGAACTCGCTGCAGAAGTACGGCTGCCCCGCGTACGGCACCGACCAGGCCGTGCCGTCGCGGTCGGCGTTGACGAACGGCTTGCCCTCGGCCAGCCCGGCCATCAGCCGGCCGAACACCTCGGGATCCTGCTCGTAGCAGTGCGAGTCGTAGATGTCGGCGCCGGGGACCCGGTGCGCGTAGCCGGACGCGTCGAGCACCGGGCGGGTGGGGTCGGCCGCCTTGGTGGCCAGGTACATGCCCCGGGTGACGTCGTCGAGCACGGTGATCCGGTCGTGCAGCCGCTGCCACGTCTCGTTGAGCGGGCACCAGCCGACGATGCTCGGGTGCGAGTAGTCGCGTTCGACCGCCTCCAGCCACTGGGTCACGAACGACGCGGTCGGCTGCTGGTTGTCGCCGGGAGGGCCGCCGGTGTTGGCGCCCCAGTCGCCGAACTCGCCCCAGACCAGGAACCCGGCCCGGTCGGCGTGGTAGAGGTAACGCTCCTCGAACACCTTCTGGTGCAGCCGGGCGCCGTTGAACCCTGCGGCCACGGCCAGCTCGATGTCACGGCGCAGGGCCTCGTCCGTGGGCGCGGTCATGAGGCCGTCGGGATAGTAGCCCTGGTCGAGCACGAGCCGCTGGAAGCGCACCTCGCCGTTGAGCAGGACGGCGTGCCCGTCGAGGGTGACCGAGCGGAGACCGGCGTAGCTCGTGGCCGTGTCGCTCACGGCGCCGTCGCCGTCGAGCAGGTCGATGCGCAGGTCGTACAGGTGCGGGTCTTCGGGGCTCCACAGCCGTACCCGGTCGTCCGGCAGCGGCAGCCACACCTCGGCGGACAGGTCGAGGCCGGCGCGCGATCGTGCCCGCGCGACCTCGCCGGCCTGGTCCGACACCGTCACGCGGATCTCGTGCCCGGCTCGGCCGCCCGGCACCGGCACCGTGACGCGGAACGCGGACGCGGCGACGTTCGGCGTGATCCGCGGCCGGCAGAGGTGCGTGCTCGGCACGGGCTCGCACCACACCGTCTGCCAGATGCCGGTGGTGCGTCCGTACCGCGCTCCGCGCCCCTCGTAGGTGGTGGCCTGCTTGCCGCGCGCCTGCGGCCCGGTGCGGGGATCCCGGGCGCGCACGACCACGGTGTACGTGTGCGCCGGGTCGGCCGCGGCGGCCAGGTCGCAGGTGAACGGGGTGAACCCGCCCCGGTGCCGGCCGGCTTCGACGCCGTCGACCCACACCGTGGCGTCGTGGTCGACCGCCTGGAAGTGCAGCAGCACCCGCTGCCCCGCCCACTCGTCCGGCACCTGGACGGTGCGGCGGTACCAGACGGCCGGGTGGAAGTCGGGGTCGCCGATGCCGGACAGCGGCGCCTCCGGGCAGAACGGCACGACGATCTCGCCGGTCAGGTCACGGTCGAGCAGGCCGCGCTCCAGCCCGGAGTCGCCGGGGTCTCTCTCGAACTGCCAGGTCCCGTTCAGGCACTGCCAGGCGGCGCGGACGAACTGCGGACGGGGATACTCCGGGCGGGGGACCACGGGGTTGTCAGGCACGATGCTCACTTTCTCGATGGGGACGTGCTCAGGACTTGACTGCGCCGGCGATGCCTTCGACGAAGTAGCGCTGCAGGGCGATCAACAGCGCGACGACCGGCAGCAGCGAGATCGTCGCCGCGGCGGCCTTGCCCGACCAGTCGGTGGCGTTCTCGCCGGCGAACGCGAGCATGCCGGCGCTCACGGTGCGCAGGTCGGGCCGGGAGAAGGTGAAGACCAACGGCAGGAAGAACGCGTTCCAGGTGTTCAGGAAGGTGAGGGCGGTGACCGTGGCCGTCAATGGCTTGGCCAGCGGCAGCATGATGCGGAAGAAGACGGTCGCGAACCCGGCGCCGTCGATGAGCGCTGTTGGTCACGCCGATGAAGGACGGGCTGTCGTCGAAGCCGTTCCAGTCGGTGAGCGAGTAGAGGTAGCTGCCGGCGATCGGGTAGACGGTGAACGCGCCGTACAGCAGCACGGTCGGGGCCAGGAACAACCACACGTACGTGGTGGTGCGGGTGCCGCGCGGTTTTCGCGAACCGGTGGACGTGACGGCGAACGTCATGCGCCCGCTCCGCCGACGCCCGTGGTGCTCTGGTCGACCAGGAGCCGCCAGGGCGCTTCCAGCTCGGCCGCGGGCTCCTGGCCGCCCTCGACGCGCAGTAGGAGGCGGGTCATGGCGAGCTCGGCGATCTTCTTCTTGTCGGGCACGATGGTGGTCAGCGGCGGCGTGACGAACCGGCCCTCCTCGATGCCGTCGAACCCGACGACGGCGACGTCCTCCGGCACCCGCAGCCCGCGCGCCAGCACGGCTCGCACCGCCCCGATGGCGAGCAGGTCGTTGTAGCAGAACACCGCGTCCGGCGGCTCGCCCAGGTCGAGCAGGCGCTCCATCGCCTCCCGGCCGTCCTGGCGCTGGTAGCGGCGCACCGTCGCGTGGATCTCGGGCAGCCCGGCCTCCTCCAGCGCCTGCGCGTAACCGGCCGTCCGGTGCGCCGCCGTGTTGCCCGTCGGACGTTCCACGTGCCCGATGGCGGCGATGCGGGTCCGGCCCAGAGAGACCAGATGCGCCGTGGCGGCCCGCGCCGCGGCTGTGTCGTCGATGGCGACGTGGTCCAAGCCCTCCACCCGTATCTCACCCAGCATCACCGCCGGGCAGTTGCCCGCCCAGCGCCGCAGCTCGTCCTCGGTCAGGCCGAGCGGGCTGAAGATGATCCCGTCGAACAGCGCCGACCGGTCCCGCCGCATCGTGATCTGCCGCTCGCGTTCCGCCACGCCCTCGGTGCGGTCGAGGAGCACCGTGTATCCGCGCTCCTCGGCCTGGTCCACCACGTGGGCGGCCAGCTCGGTGAAGTAGGGCACGTCCAGCGGCAGCACGAGCGCCAGCAGGTTGGAGCGCCCCCTGTTCAGGCTACGGGCCGCGACATTGGGCCGGTAGTCGAGCTCCTCCAGAGCCCGCTGCACCTGGGCTCGGGTCTCCTCGGACACGTAGGCGAAGTTGTTCACGACGTTGGAGACGGTCCGTACGGAGACTCCCGCCAGCCGCGCCACGTCACGTTGTGTCACCACGACCGTCCAACCTCCAGATCGGGAGCCGACTTCCAAGAGAGCCTTGCCGCGCGGCATGCCGCGTGGCAAGAATGACTTTGCCACGCGGCAAGATTGCCTCACAAGACTTTTGACCGCCGCGGGGTGGAAGGCAGGACCATGAGCGCGATGACTCGGCGAGGGTTCCTCGCCGCGGCGGGCACCCTGGCCGCCGCGGCGGCGACCAGTGCGTGCGGCGGGGGCGGAGGCAGCGGCGGCGGCTCGCTGACATGGTGGGACCACCAGAACCAACTGCAGAAGGCGAAGGCGGAGATCTTCGCCACGTACGCCAAGAGGCCCGGCGGCGTCCCCGTCCAGTACACGTACTACAACCCGTCGAAGATGGGCCAGGCGCTGCAGCTGGCCAAGCAGAGCGACCAGTTGCCGGACATCCACTCCAACGCCGGGCTCAAGCTGCCCGCCGCCGCGCTCGTCGCCGCAGGATGGGCGCAGCCGCTGACCCTCAGTGAGGAGGCGACGGCCCGCGTCGAGGACTCGCTCGTCGAGGGCGTGCACATCTTCGACGGCAAGATCTACGCGTTCCCGATCTTCAGCCACCAGGTCTACGTTGCCGTCAACTGGTTCAACACCGAGCTGGTGAGCCGCGCCGGGCTGGACCCGCAGGCGCCGCCGAACACCTACGACGAGTTCCGCGCGGCGGCCCGCACGGTGCAACAGTCGGCCGGAGAGGGCACCTACGGCTGGGTGTGGAACATCGGCATGCCGGACCGGCTCGGCGAACAGGTCCATGACCTGGCACAGGCGGCCGGGTTCGCCGGCGGCCAAGGACAGCTGTACAAAAGCGGCGAGTACGCCTTCCACGCCGACGAATATCTCAACGTGATCGAGTTCCTGGTCTCGCTGCGCCAGGACAAGGTGCTGGTGCCGGGGTCCAACTCGTGGGTCGACGACGTGGCGCGGGCCCGGTGGACCACGGGGCTGGCGGCGTACTATTTCGACGGCCCGTGGTGCCCCGGCGTGGCGCTGCAGGACATGCCGGAGTTCGGGGAGAAGCTGGGCGTCGGGCCGATGCTGGTGCCCGACGCGGGCGCCGCCGTCGCCAGTTACCATCTGCCGCAGCCCGGAGACTACTGGCTGTCACCGGCGACCAAGCATGCCCAGGCGGCCAACACCCTGTTGAGCGACTACTTCGTCACCGCCGGCTACTCCCGCCAGGTTGCCGAGACCATGTCGCAGCCCCCGCGCGACATCGACGTCGTCGAGCAGTCCAAGGCGCACCCCGCCTACAAGAAGCTCGTCGGCTGGTTCCGGGAGAGCGTCCACCTCGCCCCCGACCCGGTCGCCGGCAACGCCGACGTCCAGCAGGTGCAGATCGCCTCCAAGCCGGTGCGCCCCACCCTCGGCGACATCGTGCAGGGCGCGCTCACCGGCGACATCACCGACGTCCGCGCGGCGCTGACCAAGCTGTCCAGCGACACCGCCAAGGACCGTGACCGCGCGATCGCGGAGGCCAGGAAGAAGGGGGCGAAGGTCGGCCCGGACGACTACGCCTTCCCCAACTGGAAGCCGGGCAAGGACTACACCAAGCCGATGTACGACAAGCGCTGACGATGGAGAACCTTCCTGTGAAGCGACCGAACATCGTGCTGATCATGACCGACCAGCAACGCGCCGGCTGGACGGCCGCGAGCGGCTTCCCCCTGGACACCATGCCGTTCCTCGACGGGCTGATGGACACCGGCGTGCAGTTCGGGCGGGCCTACACCACCTCCCCGCTGTGCGTCCCTGCCCGGATCAGCCTGGTCACCGGGCGCTACCCGTCCGCCCACCGGGTCAGGCAGAACAGCGCCGCTCGGCACGTGCTGCGCGGCGACGACCTGGTGGACGTGCTGCGTGAGTCCGGCTACGCACTGCACCTGGCAGGCAAGACGCACTTCCACCGCAGACCCGCCGACTTCGACACGTTCGCCGCGCCCTACTGGCACGAGCGCGGCCCTGCCGGATCGGCAACGCCCGAGCAGGAGGCGTTCGAGAAGTGGCTCGTCTCGCTCGACCACTCGGTCGGCCGCGAACCGGCGCCCTTCCCGCTGGAGTGCCAGTTCCCGCACCGGATCGTCACCGACGCGATCAGCGCCATCGACGGGACGCCCTCCGACCGGCCGTTCTTGACCTGGCTGTCGTTCCCGGAGCCGCACAACCCGTACCAGGTCCCCGAGCCGTACTTCAGCCTGTTCGGGGAGGACGAGGTGCCCGACCGGCTGGCCGGGCCCGAGGGCGCCGAGCGCAAGGGCGGCACGTACACCTGGCTGCGCCGCCTGATCGAGGAGAAACGGCCCGGCTACGACGCCGAGTGGCGGCGCTACCGCGCCAACTACTGCGGCATGCTCCGGCTCATCGACGACCAGCTGCGCCGGTTCTTCGCGCACCTGCGCGCAACCGGGCGCGACGCGGACACGCTGGTGTTCTTCGTCGCCGACCACGGCGACTACACCGGCGACTACGGCCTGCAACGCAAGGGCGCAGGCATGCCCGAGAGCCTGATGCGCATCCCGTTCGCCGTGGCCGGTCCAGGCGTGCGGCCGATGGTCAACCGCACCGACTTCGTTTCGCTGGCCGACCTGTTCCCGACGATCTGCGACGCGATCAACGTCGAGATCCCGCCCGGTGTCCAGGGCCGCAGCCTGTGGCCCATGCTCACCGGCGAGCCCTACCCGGCCGGGGAGTTCGCGACCGGCTACGGCGAGCGCGGGTTCGGCGGGCTGTCGTACGACGTCGACGAGCGACCCTCGCTGCACTTCCCCTACGAGGGCCGCACCTTCGACGAGCTCAACACCGTCACGCAGTCGGGCACGACGGTCATGCTCCGGCGCGAGCAGTGGAAGCTGCTCCTGGACGAGCGCGGGACCGGCGAGCTCTACGACCTGGACGCCGACCCCGCGGAGCTGGACAACCGCTACGACGATCCCGCGCTGGCCGCGATCCGCGCCGGCCTCACCACCGATCTCGCGCGCTGGATGATCCGCGTCAGGGACGACCTGCCCCAGGCGGTGTACACGCTCAAACGCGCCCCGCACAACTGGCACGACGCGTAGGCGGCGCTCATGTCCGGGCGCGTCTGCCGAGGAGGACGTCGATCACGAGGAACACCGCAAGGGAGATGCCCATCAGGGGCAGGAAGACGCAGACGCCCACGGCGAGCAGGGCCGGCAGTGCCAGCGCCGCCCGGGGCACCTGCCGCCAGGCGCCGCGCGCGGGCGGCGCGGCCGGCCCGCCGGTGGGGCGGCGCCGCCACCACATCCGGTACCCCAGCACGATCAGCGTGATGAGGCCGGCGGCCACCCCCATGAGCAGGAGCTGGTTGGCCAGGCCGAACAGCAGCCCCATGTGGGCGTCGATGCCCCAGGTGGCCAGTTTCGCGGCCGGCGAGTAGGAGGCGAAGGGCAGCCGCGCGGTCACCTGCCCGGTGGCCGGGTCGACGGCGATCTGGTCCAGGCGTACCGGCCACTGGTTGTCGATCTCCTTGACCACGTACGGGCCGCCCGTCTCCGCAGGCCAGGCGATCTCCAGCGGGCCGGACAGCCCTTCACCCCGCGCCGTCTGCGCGACCTGGTCCGCGCTGATCGCGGAGGCGCCCACGGGCTGGTGATCCCCGGGGGCGTGCCCGGCGTGCCCACCTGACGCGGTGGAGATCTCCGGGGTCGTCCAGCCCAGGGCGGCACGCAGCTCGCCGACGTTCGCGCCCGCGTACGTCGACCAGGTCAGGCCGGTGGCGGACAGGAAGAACAGGCCCAGCACCACCCACAGGCCGACCGAGCCGTGCCAGGACAGCAGGCGTCGCGAGCCCGCGACGCCCCGCTCGGGCAGGACCAGTTGCCGCCGCCGGGTCCTGCGCCTGCCGGCCCACATCAGCAGGCCGCCGAGCGCCACAACCCAGAGCCAGCTCGCCGCCAGCTCGCTGTAGACCCGTCCCGGCTCGCCCAGGTGCAGGTGGCGGTGGAGGTTGGAGATCCAGGCGCGTACGGGCAGCGCGCCGGAGCTGCCGTAGCTCTCCAGCGTGCCGCGCACCTGGGCGGTGTGGGGGTCGACGAAGACGGCCAGCCGGGTGCTCGGGGCCAGGCCGGGCACGTCGAGCAGGACCCTGGTGGTCGAGCCGGCTTCGGCGGCCGGCTGCACGGCGCTGACCTTGCCGTCGGGCCGTGCGGCGCGGGCCGCCTCGATCTGCTGCGCCAGGGGCAGCCGGGTCTGGGCGGCGGGCGCAGTCAGCTCGTACCGGAAGACGATCTTCTCGATCTGGACGGAGGCGGCGTACAGGAAGCCGGTGGTCGCGGCGATCAGCAGGAAGGGCGCGACGAGCATACCGGCGTAGAAGTGCAGGCGCAGCACGAGAGGGCGCAGGGCCGCCCAGGTCGCGCCACGCTGCGCGGGCGGCTGCGTCGCCGACGCGGACGACAGATCGGAGGAGGAGGTCATCAGGCGTTTCTCCGTTCGGCGGAGACGCGCACATCCGCGGACGTGCCGCGTTCCGCGAGACAGTTCGGGCGCGTGGCGGCGCGGCCACGCGAGAAAGGGCCGCGGGACGGAACCACACGGCCTGAGGCCGGGCGAGCGCCCGGGTCAGAGAACGGAGAGAACGAGCGGCGGTCCGCGCCGGGACACCGCTGCCATGAACGGTGCTCGTGGTGGCGCCGCGGGGCCGTCCCAGCCCGTGGTGCGGCCGGGACGAGAAATCTCGATCGGTGCGCCGGCCAGGACGAGCAGCGTGGCCCAGAAACGGCCGACGGACGTGACGGCCAGCCGCAGCAGGGTCGCCAGGGCGGCCTCGCCCCGGGCCAGCCACCAGGCCGAGCCGAAGGCCGCCGCGGCGTGGACGGCCAGCATGCCCAGCCCGCCCCCGTGCGCGTGCCCGCCCACGGACGGCAGATCAGGCAGGGTGGCGCCGAACAGGTGATGCATGCCGTACTGGGCGGCGAAACAGGCCCCCAGCAGCACGCTCACGCCTCGCCGGCGCCCGCCGAGCAGGTAGGCGCCCGCCCAGGCCGCCGCGAGGGCCACGCAAAGGCTGCCGAGGCGCACGACCGTGCCCCCGGCCAGCACGTGCAGTGCGGCCGACACCAGCACGCACACCGCCGCGAACGCGGAGGCGCGCAAGGCGCGCAGAAAAGGCCGGGCGACATGCACCCGGCCATGGTCCCACAATGCCGGACGAACGCCTGCGGTTTACGCGGGTCCGTCCGGCACCGTGGCGCTGATCAGTAGGCGCCCAGGACGTCCACCACGAACACCAGCGTGCTCTTCGCGGGGATGCCCTGCTGCTCCTGGTCGCCGTAACCGAGGTCCGGCGGGATGCTCATCACGACCCGGCTGCCGACCGGCACCCCGGCCAATCCCTGCTGCCACCCCTTGATGACCTGGCCGAGCGGGAACTCGGCCGGCTGGCCGCGGTCCCAGCTGGAGTCGAACTTCTTGTCGGTGCCCCAGATCTTGCCCGTGTAGTGGACGGTGAGCGACTGGTTGGCCTTCACCTTCTCCCCGGTGCCCTTGATGACCGTCTTGACCTCGAGCTTCGCCGGCGGCTTGGCGTCGGTCTTCGTGGTCAGCGTGGGAGCCTTCTCACCACCGGGGTTGTCGACCTTGACTCCCTTGATGCTGTCGCCGGTCTCCTTGCCGTCGGCCACCTTGAGCGCCGGCGGCTGCTTGCCGACCACGTCGAACACGAACACCTTGGTGGGCTGGGCGGGCGCGGCCTGCTGCTGGGGAGCGGCGTCGCCGGCCAGCACGGCCAGCAGCCGGCCGCCCTGCTTGACCTTGGTGAAGCCCTCCTGCAGGATCTTCGGCAACTGCTCGTTGACCGGGATGGCCTCGGGCGCCTTCGTGTCGTACGAGGAGCCCTGAACGGCGTTGCCCTGGCCGTCCCAGTTGTAGACGGTCAGGTTGACGACCACCCGGTCGCCCGCCTTGATGGCGTCGCCGTCGCCTGGATGGATCACCTTGTACGACGACGTGGTGGCGGGCGAGCCGGCCGGGAACGTCACCGTGGGCTTGGCGCCCACGTTCCCCGCGACCGACACCTTGGCCCCGTCGGCCGGCGCGGCACTGGAGCTGGCGCTGGACTCGGCGCCGGAGTTCGCGCCGTCATCGGAGCCGCACGCGGCGGCGAAAAAGAGCAGAGGCACGGCGGCCGAAGCGGCCAGAGCGCGGCGCATGGATTTCCCTCGGAAAAGACGTCAGATTCGCGTCACACTACCCGACATTCAGGTAGGGCCGGGGTAAACGCGGCGCCACGCTCTGGCACGGGCTACATGCCGGCGATGAGCTTGTCGACCCGCTCGTCCACGCTGCGGAACGGGTCCTTGCACAACACCGTGCGCTGCGCCTGGTCGTTGAGCTTGAGATGCACCCAGTCGACGGTGAAGTCGCGCCGCTTCTCCTGAGCCTTGCGGATGAACTCTCCGCGCAGCCGGGCCCGCGTCGTCTGCGGCGGCACCGACTTGGCCTCGAAGATCTTCAGGTCGGACGCCACCCGCTCCACCGAGCCGCGTTTCTGCAGCAGGTAGAACAGGCCGCGCTTACGGTGCACGTCGTGGTAGGCGAGGTCGAGCTGCGCCACCCGCGGCGAGGACAGCGGCAGGTCGTACTTCTTGCGGTAGCGCTCGATCAGCTGGTATTTCGTCACCCAGTCGATCTCCCGCGACACCAGGTCGAGGTTGCCCGTGTCGACCGCGTGCAGGGTGCGCTCCCACAACTCCAGCACCCGGTGGGCGATGGCGTCGCCGCCGCGGCGATCGACGAAGTCCTTTGCCTTCGACAGGTATTCCTGCTGGATCTCCAGGCTGGAGGCCTCGCGCCCGTTGGCCAGGCGCACCCTGCGCCTGCCCGTCATGTCGTGAGAGACCTCGCGGATCGCCCTGATCGGGTTCTCCAGCGACAGGTCACGCATGACCGTGCCCGACTCGATCATGCGCAGCACCAGGTCGGTGGCGCCGACCTTGAGCAACATCGTGGTCTCGCTCATGTTGGAGTCGCCCACGATGACGTGTAGCCGGCGGAACCGCTCGGCGTCGGCATGGGGCTCGTCGCGGGTGTTGATGATGGGCCTGGACCGGGTGGTGGCGCTCGAGACGCCCTCCCAGATGTGTTCGGCCCGCTGCGAGACGCAGTAGACGGCCCCGCGCGGCGTCTGCAGCACCTTGCCGGCCCCGCACACGATCTGCCGCGTCACCAGGAACGGGATCAGCACGTCGGCCAGCCGCCCGAACTCCCCGTGCCTGCCCACCAGATAGTTCTCGTGGCAGCCGTAGGAGTTGCCGGCCGAGTCGGTGTTGTTCTTGAACAGATAGATGTCACCGGCGATGCCCTCTTCGCGCAGCCGCTTCTCAGCGTCCACGAGCAGGCCCTCGAGTATGCGCTCGCCCGCCTTGTCGTGGGTGACGAGCTCGATGACGTTGTCACACTCAGGTGTTGCGTATTCAGGGTGGCTGCCCACGTCGAGGTAGAGACGTGCGCCGTTGCGGAGGAAGACGTTGCTCGATCGGCCCCAGGACACGACCCGCCGGAACAAGTAGCGCGCGACCTCGTCCGGCGACAGCCTGCGCTGTCCCCTGAACGTGCAGGTCACGCCGTACTCGTTCTCCAGCCCGAAGATGCGACGATCCATCACCTCACACTATGCCCACGGATCGGCATGCGGGAGAGATCTTCGCAGGTGTTTTCCCGTGCCGGCCTCATCCGGCGCCCCGTTGACCGGGCGTTTACGGCGTTCGTCCCGCGCCCGCCCCCCGGGGGCGCGGATCACGCGGCGCAGGTCAAGGGGTGTAAATCTCCTGCACCTTGACGATCCGCCCCTTGTGCACGGTGATCAGCGAAGGGTGCGGATTCGTGCCGTGACGCTTGATCAGCGCCGCCCTGGAGCAGCTCTTCGCGCCGAGCCCCGTCTTCCTGCTGACCGTCAGGTTCGACATCGTGGCCTTGCACCCGTACGCCGACAGGAACACCACGTTCTTCGCGATCGGCGAGGCGTAGGCACCCACATGCCCCTCGCGCGGGGCGACGAAGTTCCCCGGGGTGTGGCTGCCCTTCTTCCACCTGATGGGCACGTACTCCGCCGTGCCCCCGCGCACGCCGGTGATCCAGCCGCGCAGGGTGCCGTTGCGGCGGGAGTGGATTCCCTTGGTGAAGTCATGCTTCGGGTCGGGCTGGAAGGTCGTGCCGAAGATCTTGGGCGCCTTGTACCTGGGATAGGCGGCCGCGTCGGCCGCACCGCCGGAGGTCAGCACCACAGCCGCGGCTGCCCCGGCCGCGAGGATGCCGCGCAGGCAAGTGTTCATGCAACGTAAGATCATTGGTTACCCTCCGGAGTTCGCCCAAATCAGTGTGAAACACATCACACACTTCTGTGCCGCCTCCATCGCGGTTTCCGGACGAGCGAACGACCTCGGGTGCAGGGAGCCCGTCCCGCGTGAGGGCCGATCGCGTACGTGAGGCGCGGTCACTGGACCCCCGACGCCGGCCACCGCCTTACGAAGCCGGACCGGTGGCACAGCATGTCACTGGCGTCCCCCATCGGTCACCGGCAAAGGCCCTGGACGCAGCACGCCGCCTAGCCCACCGGCCCCCTCACCGCGACGTAACGGCCACAGGCCGCCCGGCGGCGGGGACCCCGTCGTGGTGGGGCCCCCGCGGGAACCGCCGTTACAGCGGCGAGGAGCCGTCGTCCACGTCGCCGTCCGGACCCGTGGGCGGGGGTGTGTCCTTGCCCTCGCCAGCCGGAGGCGTGGGCTCGGAGGCGGGTGGGGTGGTCGTCTGGGCGAGCAGGCGCTCCAGCCGCGCCCCCGTCAGCCGGAGGAACTTACGGTGCTCGCGGTTGCGGTCGAGCACCGCCACCTCAAGCTGCGCCACCGGCGGGCGCTCGCCGCCCGGCTCGGTGAGCGCCGTCAGCGCCACCTCCAGCGCGTCGGCCAGCGACATCGACTCGCGGTAGTGTTCCTTCAGCCGCGACGACACCGCCTCGGCCTGGCCGCCCATGGCCGCGAAGCCGTGCTCGTCGAAGACCGACCCGTCGAACGTGAGCCGGTAGATGGCGTCGCCGTCCTTCGTCTCGCCCACCTCGGCGACGACGACCTCCACCTCGAGCGACTTGATCGACTCGGTGAAGATGCGGCCCAGGTTGGAGGCGTAGAGGTTGGCCAGGCCGCGCCCGGTCACGTCGGAGCGGTCGTAGGTGTAGCCGTTGATGTCGGCGTAGCGGATGCCGCCGAGCCGCAGCTCCTCGAACTCGTTGTAGCGTCCGACCGCGGCGAAGCCGATGCGGTCGTAGATCTCGCTGATCTTGTGCAGCGCCCGCGACGGGTTGGGCGCCACGAACAGGATGCCGTCGACGTACTGCAGCACGACGACGGACCGGCCCCGCGCGATGCCCTTGCGCGCGTAGTCGGCCTTGTCCCGCATGATCTGCTCAGGGGACGCATATCCAAAAGGCATGGACACGTGCGGTGGTCCTTTCTAGCGCAGCGGGGCGATGGGGCCGTCGGGCGAGATCAAGCGGGCTTCGAGCATCTGCTCCACGTAGGAGGAGACCTGCTCGTCGGTCAGGCGGCGGAAACCGTCGGCGTCGATCACCGTCACGATCGGCCAGATCTTCCTGCTCACGTCGGGCCCACCGGTGGCCGAGTCGTCGTCGGCCGCGTCGTAGAGGGCCTGGATGAGCGTCATCACCATGTCGTCGGAGGAGGCGCCGTCGCGGTAGAGCTTCTTCAGCGACCCGCGCGCGAAGATGGAACCGGACCCGATCGCGTCGAAGCGCTCCCGCTCGTAGGGGCCGCCCGCCACGTCGTAGCTGAAGATGCGGCCTTCGTCCTTGTCGGGGTCGTAGGCGGCGAACAGCGGCACCACCACCAGCCCCTGCATCGCCATGGCGAGGTTGCCCCTGATCATGGTCGCCAGCCGGTTGGCCTTGCCGGCCACCGACATCGTGCGGCCCTCGAGCTTCTCGTAGTGCTCCAGCTCGACGCGGTAGAGGCGGGCGAACTCGAGGCCCGTGCTGGCCGTGCCCGCGATGCCCATGCACGAGTAGTCGTCGGCGCGGAACACCTTCTCCACGTCGCGCTGGGAGATGATGTTGCCCGACGTCGCCCGCCGGTCACCTGCCATGATCACGCCGCCGGCGAAGGTGGCGGCCACGATCGTGGTCGCGTGCGGGACCTGATCGCCGATCGGGGTGGCGAGAACCTCATCTCGCTGTGGCAGCAACTCGGGCGCATATGAGCTGACAAACTCCGTGAACGAGGAATTCCCCGTGTTCCGGAAAAGGTGGTTCACCAAGCCGACGGGCAGATCCCTGTGCGATGCCACGCGACTCCCTCCAAACGTCAGTGTTCCTAGGGCGACCCTACTCATGTTGGGTTGCTGTCTGCACTTCCCACGATCAGCTAACGGCGAACCATCTTGCGCGGGAGCCACTGACGTACCGGCTGAACCCCCCAAACCCGACACCCGCCCACGGGTCGTGCCCCGCGCGGCGACCGTCACGAACCCACCGGCCATACTGGACAGCATGGCCACCAGGTCCGCCCGGGACTGGATCCTGCACGTCGACCTCGACCAGTTCATCGCCGCGGTCGAGCTGCTGCGCCACCCCGAGCTGCGCGGCAGGCCCGTCGTCGTGGGCGGCACCGGCGACCCCACCCGTCCCCGCACCGTGGCGGCCACCGCCACCTACGAAGCCCGCGCCCACGGCGTCCACTCCGGCATGCCGCTGCGCACCGCACAGAGACGTTGCCCGGAAGCGATCTTCCTGCCCAGCGACCCGCCGGCCTACGAGGCCGCCTCGCGGGAGGTGATGGCCGTGCTGCGCGAGTTTCCCGTACGCGTGGAGGTCTGGGGCTGGGACGAGGCCTTCGTCGGCGCCGCCACCGACGATCCCGAGGCGCTCGCGGCGGACCTCCAGCGCGCCGTGCTCGCCCGCACCGGGCTGACCTGCTCCGTCGGCATCGGCGGCAACAAACACCAGGCCAAGCTCGCCTCGGCCTTCGCCAAGCCGGCGGGGGTGCACCGGCTCACCAGCGACAACTGGGCCGAGACCATGAATCACCGCTCCACCGACGCGCTGTGGGGCATCGGCGCCAAGACCGCCAGTAAGCTCGCCGCTCAGGGCGTGCACACCGTCGCCGAGTTGGCCGCGGCCGACCCTGCCGAGCTCGCCCGTCATTTCGGCCCCACCAACGGCCCCTGGCTGCGCTATCTCGCCCTCGGCAAGGGCGAGGCCGAGGTCGTCACCACACCGTGGATCGCCCGCGGCCACAGCCGCGAAACCACCTTCGAACACGACCTCACCGACAGGACCGACATCGCCCACCACGTCGCGACGCTCGCCGGGCGCGTCGCGCAGGACACCATCGCCGCCGGCCGCCAGGCGACCCGCGTCATCGTCAAGGTGCGCTACACGCCTTTTCTCACCCGCACCCGCCAGGCCACACTTCCCGCCGCAACGACCGATCCGGCCGCCATCACCCGGACGGCCCTCACCGTGCTCGGCCGCTTCGATCTCGACCGCCCCGTGCGCCTCCTCGGCGTCGCGGTCGACTATGCCATGCCGGACGACCAGCCCACCCTCGACCACCTGGACTAGAGAACAGCCCCGAGCCCCCGTGCCGCGCGAGAGCGGCGCCGTGCTCGCCCTGACGGGCGAGCACGCGCTCGCAGTCGTCCTGGTGGTGCCGTGACGGTAGGCAAGCGGGTGGCCGCCGAAGAGGACCTTGCCACGCGCCCGACGGGGCTGCGCTGGATGAGCCCGGACCGGGCGAGGGCCATGCCTCACCACAGTCCGGGCAGGTCGTCGTTCGGTCCGGCGCTTCCACCCGAATCATCCCTTAACGTGCTTTGGTCCTACTCCCCACCCTTTTGGACATAGCTGCGTACGAATTCCTCAGCGTTCTCTTCGAGAACTTCGTCTATCTCATCCAGGATCGAGTCGACATCGTCCGTGAGCTTCTCCTGCCGCTCCTGAACGTCCGGCGCCGCCGAGGCCTCGGTCTCCTCAACTTCGGCCTCGCGCCGACCGGCCTGCTTCTGGCCGCCGGTGTCCTTGGTTGCCATGTCCTACCTCCGTCTGGGGGACTGCCTCTCCTGCATATCTTCCCCGAACCGGGCGACATTTCGCGCCGATCATCCAGCGATCTTGCGGGGTTGACCAGATAGTAGAGCTACCCGACAACGGGACGACCGCTCCCATGGGAGGTTGAGATGTCCCCTTTGTCCTCAAGTATGGCCGATGTGCTTCTCATCACAGTCTCCCAGCTCGCCTTCAGCGGAAGTCTCTGCTACGGAACGTTCCAGGCTACCCCGGCCCTTCGCGGGCGGGTGTGCCGGCGCTGTTCGCCCCGGTGGCGATGGCGTACGTGGGACCAGGACGGCCCGCGCGCACCCCGGGGCCCGGCGTGGGCCCACCATGAGCAGGCCGGCACGATGCGTGGTCAGTCGCCGCCGGTGAGCGCGGCGACGAGGTCGGCGGCCGTGCGGCAGCGGTCGAAGAGCTCACCGACGTGGGCCTTGGTGCCGCGCAGCGGCTCAAGGGTCGGCACTCGCTGCAGCGACTCCCTGCCCGGGATGTCGAAGATGACGGAGTCCCAGGAGGCGGCGGCGACGGCTTCGCTGTACTGGCTCAGACAGCGGCCGCGGAAGTAGGCCCGGGTGTCGGTGGGCGGGTGCTCGACGGCGCGCTGCACCTCCTCCTCGGTGACGAGGCGCTGCATGCGCCCGCGGGCCACGAGGCGGTTGTAGAGGCCACGGTCGGGACGGATGTCGGAGTATTGCAGGTCGACGAGCTGGAGCCTGGGGTGGGACCAGGCGAGGCCGTCACGACTGCGGTAGCCCTCGAGGAGTTCGAGCTTGGCGACCCAGTCGAGCTCGCCGGCGAGCTGCATCGGGTCCTCGGCGAGGCGGGTGAGCACGGACTCCCAGCGGTCGAGGATGTCCTTGTTCATCTCGTCGTGGGCGGTGCCGCGTTCCTCGACGTATTTGCGGGCCTGCTCCAGGTATTCCATCTGGAGCTGGATCGCGGTGAGCTTGCGGCCGTCACGCATGGGGATCTCGTAGCGGCAGCCGGGGTCGTGCGAGACCGCCCGCAGCGCCTGCACGGGATTGTCGATCGCGAGGTCGCGGGTGAGGAAGCCGTCCTCGATCATGGCGAGGACGAGCGCGGTGGACCCGAGCTTGAGGTAGGTCGAGATCTCCGACATGTTGGCATCGCCGATGATCACGTGCAGCCGGCGGTATTTCTCGGGGTCGGCGTGCGGTTCGTCCCGGGTGTTGATGATGGGCCGCTTGAGCGTGGTCTCGAGCCCGACCTCGACCTCGAAGAAGTCGGCCCGCTGGCTGATCTGGAAGCCTTCGCCGCGGGAGTCCTGACCGATGCCGACCTTGCCGGCGCCGACGACGACCTGCCGGGAGACGAAGAACGGGGTGAGGTGCCTGACGATGTCGGCGAAAGGAGTGGCCCGCCGCATCAGATAGTTCTCGTGGCAGCCGTAGGAGGCGCCTTTGGCGTCGGTGTTGTTCTTGTAGAGCTGGATCGGGGCGTTGGACGGAATGGCCGACGCCCTGGTCGCCGCGTCGTACATGACCCGCTCGCCCGCTTTATCCCAGATAACCGCGGCCCGCGGGTTGGTGCATTCGGGTGCGCTGTACTCCGGATGGGCGTGGTCGACGTAGAGCCGGGCGCCGTTGGTGAGGATGACGTTGGCCAGGCCGAGGTCCTCGTCGGTGAGCTGGGTGGGGTCGGCCACCTCCCGGGCAAGGTCGAACCCGCGCGCGTCGCGCAGAGGGTTCTCCTCCTCGAAGTCCCACCGTGCCCTGCGCGCGCGGGCCGCCGAGGCGGCCAGATAGGCGTTCACGACCTGTGAGGAGGTCACCATCGCGTTGGCGCCTGGCTGACCAGGTACGGAAATGCCGTACTCGGTCTCGATGCCCATCACCCGACGCACCGTCATGCAACACCCTCTGTTCGTCCGGGTCTGTCTATCCGCCGTTTATATGCCCGAGCCTATGCCCTTCACAGTGCCCCGAGGCCACAAGGTTATGGCACCGACGCCTTTTCAACCTGTACGGCGGGAGCTGACGCGGTATGCGGTGCCTTGCGCGGCTTGAGAAGTCGCTGGACAGGACGTTCGGCAAAGGCATGGACGAGATAGGACAGGAGAATCGCGACCAGCGTCGCGGTCACGGCGACGGCCCAGGGGGGCAGGCCCTCGACGAGCACGGGGATGAGGGCCACCGCGACCACACCATGGAACAGGTAAAGCGGGTAAGTGACCCCGCCCAGCGCGGTGAGCGCCCGCGACGGCCTGAGCCTGAGCAGGCCGAGGGCGACCAGGGCCATCACGGCGAAGATCAGGGTGATGGTGATGATGACGCTGACGTCGGTGACGGGCATGTTCTTGAAGCCGGCGGCCTCGACGCGGCTGTGCACCCGCCCGAGCGCGGCGTTGATCGACAGGCCGTACCCGCCGGCCACGTACAACCAGGGCAGCCAGGCGCTGCCGTGTTTGTGAATGAGGTACAGGGACATGCCGGCCACGAAGTAGGGGGCGTAGCGCGGCATCACGATCTCGTCGAGCAGGTCGTTGCCGAGCAGTTCCGCGCCGAGCGCCGCGGCCAGCCAGACGCCCGCGAAGACCAGCACGCGCCGGTACGTCACGCCGATGATCACGAGGACGGCCATCAGCAGGTAGAACCGGAGTTCGGCCCAGAGCGACCAGTAGACGCCGCCGGCGTCGGTGACCTTGAACAGCCGCTGGAGCATGGTGGCGTTCACCAGGTATTCGCCTGGTGAAAGTTTTGGGTTGAGCGCCTTGGCGCCGGTGATCGCGTAGAGGGCGGCGACGGAGCCGAGGCTGAGCCAGTACGCGGGATAGAGCCGGACGAACCGGGACCTCGCGAAGCCGCCGAGCCCGCGGCCCCAGACGGTCATCAAGATGACGAAACCGCTGATGATGAAGAACAGCTCGACACCCAGGATGCCTAACCCCGCGATGGGCGCCAGCGCCGGGAACAGCTCGGCGGGCCTGTCCCCCCAGACGGAGGCGTACGCGACGAGGTAGTGGAAGGCGACGACGGCCAGGGCGGCGATGAATCGCAGGAGGTCGAGTTCGGCCAACCGGCCGTCCCCCCGGACATGCTTCGGCCGGTTGGGTGAGTGCACGCCCCTTTGACGTAGTTGTCGATCATTTCGGTTCCACCGGTCCCTCTGTTCCCACGAGCAACACGTGTGAGCGGTCGCCGACGCCGAGCGCGTCGCGGGAGGCGTCGCCGAGTTCGAGCAGCCCGGCGGCCCCGGCGGCGCCGCACGGCGACAGGGCCACCCCGTGCCCGGACAGGAGCCGTACCGCGGCGTCCGCCTGCTCGTCGGTGATCGTCATGTAGAGGTCGGCGAGGTGGGACAGCAGGCGGTGGGCCATGAGGGAGGGTTCGAGGCAGTCGAGCCGGCCGAGCGTGGTGTGCCCACCCGTGACGCGGACGGGCTTGCCCGCGCGGGCGCTCTCCAGCAGGCAGGGCGCCCCCTCTGGCTCGACGACCACGACCTTGGGCCGCTCGCCCCAGCGGTCGCGTACGTACGCCGCCGCAGCGGCGGCCAGCCCGCCCACCCCCGCCTGCACGAACACGTGCGTGGGCGCCTCCAGGGCCCCGGCCGGGCCGTTCACGGGGCCGTGAACGGAGCTCCCGATCGTCTGAGGTCCGGCGGGTTCCGCAGAGAACCGCAGCGCGCCGGGGTCGGAGAGTTCGTCGAACAGGACCGTGTAGCCGCGCATGACGTCCAGCGGGACGGCGGTGTAGCCCTCCCACGAACTGTCGGAGACCAGGCGCCACCCGTGCTCCTCGGCGGCGCGCAGCGCGGCGGCCATGCTGTCGTCGTAGTGGCGGCCGCTGCGCCGCACCTCCGCGCCCAGCGCGCGCAGCCGCCGCTCGAACGCCGAGGGTACGTCGTCGCTCAGATAGATCACGCACGGCACCCCGGCCTCCGCCGCTCCGGCGGCCACCGATATGCCGTGGTTGCCGGCGCTGGCGCACACGAACGGAGGCCCTTCCGGCTCGCGTTCGGCCATCAGGCGCACGGCGTAGGCGCCGCCGAGCGCCTTGAAGCTGCCCAGCCCCATGCGCAGGCTCTCGTCCTTGATGTGCACGGCGGCCGTTCCCGCGAACCCGCGGACGGTGTGGACGGGCGTCGGCCGGTAACCGCGCCGCCCGGCGAAACGGGCGCGCGCCTGGCGGGCGTGCCCGGCTCCGATGAGCGCGCGATCCTGGGCGGTGTACGGGGCGCGTGCGGGGTTGAGGTACTCCACGATCGCCATGCTAGGTGGGGCCCGCGCTTTTCACCGGCAGGAGACCCGCCTCGACGGCTCAGGCCGATCCCCTCGCCGGGGCGGCCGCAGATGCGGGAGGGCCGCGCGGTCTCCCGC